>JBEEOK010000051.1:0-27441 GCA_041191645.1 Actinomycetota bacterium
AGCAACGTGCTTAATCTTGTCGGCATCGCCAACGGATGAACCGCCAAACTTCTGCACGATAAGGGCCAAGGTAGGTCTCCTCAGATTTCGGGGTGATTGCAGGCGGATAACGCCAGAACTCCTAATTCTAGCGGACTCTAGGACCGCTCAAAAGGCTAAATCTGGATTTGATGGCTGGGTTAACTGACGGTTCTACGCCCCTCAAAGGCACGTCCCAAAGTCACCTCGTCGGCGTACTCTAGGTCTCCACCAACCGGCAGGCCAGAGGCCAAACGCGAAACCGTGATGCCCAGTGGGCTGAGCATTCGGGTTAGGTAGGTGGCTGTTGCCTCGCCCTCAAGATTTGGGTCGGTAGCAATGATGACTTCTTGAATCTCGGGGTCACCCAGGCGGCTCATCAATTCCTTGATTCGCAACTGGTCTGGGCCAACACCTTCGATCGGGCTGATTGCACCACCTAGCACGTGATAAAGGCCCCGGAATTCGCGGGTGCGCTCAATTGCCTGCACATCTTTAGACTCTTCGACCACACAGATTGCGGTGCGGTTTCGGCGAACGTCACGGCAAATATTGCACTGAGTTTCCTCGGTTACGTTGCCGCAGATTTCGCAGAATCTGACTCGGTCTTTAACCTCGGTTAATACTCGGGCCAGCGTCTGGGCCTGCTCGTCGTCTGCCTGAAGCAAATAAAATGCGATGCGCTGGGCTGACTTTGGGCCCACTCCTGGCAAACGACCAAGCTCGTCAATCAGTTCTTGAACTACACCCTCGTACATTATTTGCCACCGTTTTTATCAACGATTGGTTCGGCACCAAGCATCTCGCGCAGCAGTGACTCGCCGTATCGTGCCGACTCGTCGACCATGCCGGAGTTACGAGATTTTTGAACCGGTGGAGTTGTCGTAGCTGCTGGTTGGACCGGCGCTGGTGCAGCCTCAGCGGGCGGCGCAGCAGACTCATATTCTTCGGGCTCAGGCTCGTCTTCTGGTGGGGCAACCTCAGTCATGGGCGCCTCAGGAACAATTGAAATTGGTGTGGTCGGTGCACTAGATGCCGGTGAACTGACTTTGGCAGCGGAGGGTGCTGCCGCGGCCGAGGAGTCGTCAATTTGGGCTCGGAACTTAACCTGAACGCCCAGCACATCAAGAATTGCTGTTCTCAAAACATCGCTTGCGCCACTGGAGTTCTTGAATGATTCAAGGTCGCGCTGACTCAAGAACCTGAGCGTGAGGACCTCGTCTGAGTAGTCAACAACGCTAAGCGAGAACGCGACCATCCAGGCAGCTTTTGAAGCTTTATTGACTTTAGTGAGAATGCTTGGCCAAGAATCGCGGAACTGTTGAGCTCCTAGGCCGCCGATGCTTGGAGTGGTGTTAGTAGCCGCAGGTACCTGAGGCTGGGCCTGGGGTGACTTGACTGCATCTACTGCTGGCTGGGCGACCGGGGCTGCCGCTGGGGCAGCAACCGAGGTAGACGCTGCCGGTGCGGTTGGAGCCGATGGTGCAACTGGTGCCCCGCCCATACCAATTCGGCGCTCTAGGCGCTCAATGCGAGCCAGCGAACCAACCTCAGTTTGATCACTGGCTGGAACCAAGACTTTTGCGCACATTAGCTCGAGGTGAAGCTTTGGAGAAGTTGCGCCCGACATCTCTGTTAGAGCGTGGTTTACGGTTTCTGCAGCGTGCGTAAGCTCGGCTAGACCAAAGCGCGCGGCTTGCGTGCCCATTTTGTCTAGCTCGTCTTCAGAAATTCCGCGAAGCACCGCCTTGGCTCCATCACCAACAGAGAGCACCACAATAAGGTCGCGAAGGTGCTCGAGAAGGTCTTCGACAAAGCGACGAGGGTCTTGGCCGGTTTGAATGACCTTGTCAACGCTGGCAAACACAGAGGCTGAGTCGTGGGCTGCAAAGGCATCAACAACCTCATCGAGCAGCGCTGCATGAGTAAAGCCAAGCAGAGCCGCCGCGCGTTCGTATTCCACCTTGGCAGCCGAGCCATCGGTGCTTTCAGAACCTGCAATCAACTGATCAAGCAGTGAGAGCGAGTCACGAACCGAGCCGCCACCCGAGCGGACGACTAGCGAGAGAACGCCCGGTGCAACCTCAACACCCTCGCTTGCGCAGAGCTGCTCGAGGTACTCGAGCATTTGTGCAGGCGGAACCAGACGGAACGGATAGTGGTGAGTTCGTGAGCGAATGGTGCCGATGACTTTGTCTGGCTCGGTCGTGGCAAAAATAAATTTGACGTGGGCCGGTGGCTCTTCGACGATCTTTAGCAGAGCGTTAAAACCCTGCGGGGTAACCATGTGGGCTTCATCGAGAATGAAAATTTTGAAGCGGTCTCTGGCCGGGGCAAAAATGGCACGTTCACGAAGGTCGCGGGCGTCGTCAACACCGTTGTGAGAGGCGGCGTCAATCTCGACAACGTCAAGCGAACCGCCACCATCGCGCGACAACTCAACACAGCTTGGGCAAACACCACATGGAGTGTCAGTTGGGCCTTCGGCGCAGTTTAGGCAACGTGCCAAAATGCGGGCAGAGGTGGTCTTACCGCAACCACGAGGGCCAGAGAAAAGGTAGGCGTGGTTCACCCGGTCTGTTCGAAGAGCTGTCATTAGTGGCGCAGTCACCTGCGATTGACCAATGAGCTCGGCGAAAGATTCGGGACGATAGCGTCTATACAGAGCGGTAACCACGTTTAGAGCCTAGCCTTCTATGCTGACAATTGGACCAAATAAAAAGACTCCCCGCACACCCGTCAGAGCCCAGTTACCCTTGCTATCTTTCGATCCTGGGGGAGTTGGCCGAGGTGACGCCGCACGGGGAGTCCGCCTCTAGTTTACCGCTAGCCTTAAGTTATGAATACTCAAAAGCGCCTGGGCCTTTGGTTTGCCGGCACCGGAGCCATTTTTTTCACTCGCGCACTCTTGTTCTCTACGTTTGTTAGCCGCGGTCCTGAGGTACAGTCCGCCCTGCAGCTGAACACCGCGCAGATGGGTCTTTTGAGCATGCTTTACCCAGCTGGTGGTTTGGCGGGCATCCTTTTTGCAGGGCTCTTGGTCAAACGATTTGGTACCCGCACCGTTAACACCATGACCTATGTGGTAGCCGGAGCCGGATTTGTTGCTCTTGGCCCAGCAGTGGTTTCAGGCAATGTATTTTTAGCTAGCACTGCCCTGTTCTTGGTTGGTCTGCCAATGGCGATCAGCGACTTTGTCGGCAACATCGAGGGCACAGCAGTAGACCGCGCTTCCAAGCGATCGCTTTTCCCAGCTATCCACGGATTATTCGGTGTGGGCATGCTTACCGGCGCTACCCTAGCCAGTTGGCTGATTGCCAATAATATTGATCTAGCAACCTCTTTTATTTTGGTTGGAACCGTGGCAGCTGTTGTTTCTGTCGCGGCGGGCTTCACCTTCCAAGCCGAGGCAGGAAAGCGAATTACCTCATCAGGTAATCAAGGCGCTAAGAAAAACTCACTCAAAGTCTGGACTGAAAAGCGCAGCTTGCTAATTGCGGTTATCGGGTTCTCGTTCATTTTGGCCGAGGGCGCAGCAGGCGTCTGGGTGCCGATTGCCCTTACCCAAACTGGGTTCAGCGGCTCAGAGGCGGCGTTTGCCTTTGGCGTTTTCTGGATTGTCATCACAATCGGGCGCTTGATCGGTGGCAGCATTGTTGACTTCTTGGGCCGCCGTATGGTGGTTCTGCTCTCTGCCTTAATTACCTCATCAGGTATTTTGGTGTTCATGGCCGTCGAAATCGTGGCACTGCCATATCTGGGTCTTGTACTTTGGGGTATTGGCATGGCGATTGGCTTTCCGATGGCGATTGCATCAATGAGCGATGAGCCTGAGATGGCTCCTGCCCGAATCAACATGATTATCAGCGTGGTTTACATTTCTGGCATAACGGTTGGTCCTGCACTGGGGGCCGTGGGTCAAGTCGCCGGCTTGTATGTGGCCTTCGGTATTCCGCTGGTAATGATGATTCTGTCTGCGGTTCTCAGCGGCGCCACCCGCCCGCTCAAGACAAATTAGCAAACAGCACTTGCAGATATTTCGCCGGCCATGAACATTCATTTTGAAGGTCAAGTTCACCGCTGGGTGCACAACAACTCGATCTATCTGGTCAGTGTGCCTCTCGATTTATCAACGGAAATCAAAGAGGTCACGGACGGCCTGACCAACGGTTGGGGCTCACTCAAAGTTGAGGCCACTCTTGGCCCACTTACCTGGCGAACATCCATATTCCCCGACTCGAAAACAGGGCTCTTCGATCTTCCCCTAAAAGCCGAAGTTCGCAAGAAAAATAACATCGACGAAGGTTCGCTCGTGAAAGTAGAGCTTGAGATTCTGGGCTTCTAGACAGCGGGTAAACTTATGCCTGTAACAATCCAGGAGAATTCGCCTAGTGGCCTATGGCGCACGCTTGGAAAGCGTGTTGGGTGCAAGCCCTCATGGGTTCGAATCCCATATTCTCCGCAGTCAAAAACCCTCTGAGAAATCAGAGGGTTTTGTCATTTACGCAGGATTTGCCCGGTCAGCCTGGTGCCACTCTGGATCGTGTTGTAGATGGTCCCAAACTTCATCAGGTTCTTGTGCAACAGATCCAGTTTGTTCTGGTCCCCTAGCGTGCCAATGGTTATCACGTAGTCAATGCTTTCGATTCGAGCATCGTCGACTGGCCGCTTTGCCGATAAGGACACATGCAGCGAGTCATACTCAATTCCGAGAGTTTCGGAAACGCGTTCGGTGCCCTTAATCATGCAGGCCGAAAGCGCAGCCAGCAGCAGTTCAACCGGATTAAATGCGTCCAACCTGCCAGCCATACCGGTATCCATGATCAATTGAGCTCGTTTGGTGACAGCGAGAGAACCAGCACTGTCTACTCGGTCCGCGGACACCTCGAATGTTAGGTATTGAGACTCGGTCATTTCAGACCTCCAATAGCGAAGAAATTTGTTTCCAGCGGTCTTGATTCAGCGAGTACCAAACCCAGGTGCCACGCTTTTCTCGTTCGATAAGCCCCGCTTCAGCCAAGACTTTCAGATGGTGACTGATTGTCGGCTGCGATAACGCAAGCGGCTGGGTGAGATTGCAGACGCAGGCTTCGGCATTCTTACTGGCATTGATGTAGCTGATCAGCTGAATGCGGGTTGGGTCTGCGATGGCCTTTAGCAAAATTGCCAATTGCTCAGCCTCAGGGCGACCAATCGGTGCTGAGAGACCATCTGGCGCGCAGGCCGAAACATCTACTGGCGTGAGTGTGAGCAATGTCATGTTGAAAACCCAATCAAGTTGAGGTGAACACTTGGCAAACATAGACGCTTGTCTATTTAAACTGGTGTACAACATAGATAAGCATCTATGAAAGAAAGGTTACCCCCGTTGAACGAAAGCACTAGAAAACTCTGGGCCGAGTTTTCCGGAACCGCACTATTGGTTTGCGTTGTGGTTGGCTCAGGCATCATGGGCAGCCAGCTTTCTGAAGATGCTGGCGTAGCGCTGCTAATAAACGCATTTTCAACGATTTTTGCGCTGGCATTGCTGATTTTGCTCTTGGGTCCAATCAGCGGTGCGCACTTCAACCCAGCTGTTTCCCTTGTGCAACTTTTCAACAAAGAATCGACCCCGAAGCAAACCGTGTTTTTTGCATTGAGCCAAATTTTGGGCGCAATCTCTGGAGCAATCCTTGCCAATCTAATGTTTGATTTGCCGGCCATTGAGTTTTCAACCCACGCTCGCGTGAGCTCGGGCACCTTGATCGGTGAGGTTATTGCCACAGCCGGATTGATTGCCCTTATTGGCATACTTTCTCTGCGCAATCAAACCAAGTTGATTCCGGTGGCTGTTGCTGCGTGGATTGGCTCGGCTTATTTCTTTACCTCTTCAACCTCATTTGCCAATCCTGCCGTGACCGTGGGGCGTATGTTCACCGACTCTTTTGCCGGAATTGAACCAACCTCTGTTTTGCCATTTATTGGGGCACAGTTAGCCGGCATGGCAATTGGCATGACGCTGATAAGAGTTGCAACACCCCATAAATCTTTGAAAAACTAACCAACAACTAGGAGACAAAAATGTCAGATAAAAAAGCAACCGTACTGTTTGTTTGCGTGCACAACGCCGGGCGCTCACAGATGGCCGCCGGCTACCTTCAGGCACTTGCCGGCGACCGAGTTCAGGTTCTTTCAGCAGGCACTGCGCCAAAGGACCAGGTAAACCCTTCAGCTATTGCAGCCATGGCAGAAGAAGGTATTGACATTGCAAGCAGCACTCCAAAGGTACTTACCGACGAGTCTGTAAAAGAGTCTGACTACGTAATCACCATGGGTTGCGGTGACGCCTGCCCATTCTTCCCAGGTAAGACATACCTCGACTGGCCACTAAATGACCCAGCAGGTAAGGGTGTCGATGAGGTGCGCCCAATTCGCGATGAGATTCGCGCCAAGGTTGAGGCTCTAATCGCCGAGATCGACGCCAAGTTCTAAACTCGCTATCCACCTAAAGAAAAGTGCCCCCAACAAACGCTGGGGGCACTTTTGCGTTACGCCAAGTTGGACCAAGCCAAGCTGAGCAGGAATATGCCTGCACTCAGCAAGACAAAACCTAGACCCAGACCAACAGGTGAACGCCAGCCGTGCCAGCGCTCCTGATAGTCAAACCGGGTTCTGGTCCAAGAGTCCCTTAGCTTCACCCAGTCAGACATCTCTTGCTCAGATTTGCTCAACTTTTCATTTTTTGGATCTTCGATTGCCATGTTTCTTCACTCTCAATAAATAAATGGATACAAGTGAAGTGCTGAATTATTAACATAAACAAACTTCGAAGAAACCTTACCATCGCAAATATTTGCTCGTTGAAATCAGACCACCAATCGGGAAACTTGGAACATTTTCACTGCGATTGGACTTATCTCTAGTAATGCATTTGAGCCGCGAAGGGACCACCATGAGCAACGCAGGTTACAACTTTGACATTCGTGAATTGGCCGAAGATGTTCGTCAAATCTTCAGCAAGTATGCAAACTCGGACTCGCGATCAAAGGCCGCCGGTTCACCGGACAAATCCAAAATTCGCGCAGCTGTCTTGACCGCACTTATGAGTGGTCCAAAAAATGCCCCGGCCATTACCAAGTCGGTTCTAACCAGCACAGCGGGAATCTGGGCGCCAAAATCCAGCGATCTTTACCCGCTGCTGGAGCAGCTGGAAGTTGACGGATTTGTGACTAGTCAGGTTGTAGAAGAACGCAAAGAGTATTCACTCACTGATGCAGGCAATCAGGAGGCCGAGGCTGCAATCGCTAACGCGGCCGAACAACCAGACGGCCCTGAAGAAAACTCTGCACGTGGGCAGGGCCACGAACACCACTCAAAAGCGCAATGCCACTGTGGCACAAACCTGGGTGGTGCTGAGGTTTTGAAATCTGGGGCTCAGCTGGCCCAAGCGGTAACGGCAGTGGCCGGCAGCGCCAACAAAGAACAGCAGGCTCGAGCGGTTGAAATTCTCAACGAAACCAAACGCCGCATGTATGAACTTTTGGCTGAAAACTAAGCACTTGGCCGAGCATTTACAAACCCCGCCAACGCAGGATCAAAGCAAGGCCCTTAAGGCCAGGTATCGCCGCATCATGCGCTTTGCCAGCTTTGCCCTGCTCGAAACCTGGTGGTTTGAGCTGGCATTGCCGCAACTTGGCTTGGGGCGTTGGGCAGCCAAAAGCAGAATTAAAAGATTTCAGCGCCTAGCAAGCAAATTTGCCGGCCTCGCTGCCGACCTTGGTGGGCTAATGATCAAGGTTGGCCAGTTTTTGTCGTCGCGCCTAGACATACTGCCTAAAGAAATCACTGGCGAGCTTGAAGGACTGCAAGACGAGGTTGCACCGGTGGATTTTGCACTGGTCAGGCATCAGATTGAGCAAGAACTCGGACTTAGCCTTGAGCAAGCGTTCTTGAGCTTTGAAGAGACACCTATCGCCGCTGCATCGTTAGGCCAGGCACACCGGGCAAAGCTAAGCCCAGCACTCGCAGCCGGACTGTCCGACAACAAAGTTGTGGTCAAAGTCCTGCGCCCGGGAATTGAGCAAATCGTGCAGGTTGACCTTAAGGCACTTAGAAAGGTTGGCTCTTGGCTATCGAGAGTGCGCCTGGTGTCAAAGCGCACCGATGCGCCGGCATTGGTAGAGGAGTTTGCTGTAACCACGCTTCAAGAAATTGATTACCTAAACGAAGCTGTTAATCTCGAGCGCTTTGAAGCTAATTTTGCTAGCGACCCGCGGGTAAAGACACCTGAGGTGGTTTGGGATAGAAGCGGTCGACGAGTGCTGACCCTAAATGATGTCACCGCCATCAAAATTACCGATGTGGCTGGGCTCGAGCATGCAGGAATCGACCCAAACGCGGTTGCTGCCGAACTGGCCCGAATCACTTTTGAACAGTTCTTCGTTCACGGGTTTTTTCACGCCGACCCACACCCAGGAAACATCTTTGTAAACCTGGAGCCCAAAGAAACTGGCATAGATTTCAGCCTGACTTTCATTGACTTTGGAATGATGGGCGAGATTACCGATGAATTTCGCGACAACCTTCAGCAGTTCATTTTTGCCGTCGTGGCCCGCGATGCCCGAGCTTGGGTGGTTGCCACCGAAAGGCTAGGGGTGCTGCTGCCATCGGCTGACACTGTGGAATTAGAACGAGCCGTGGCTGCCCTTTTTGACCGGTTTGGCGGTGTGGCCGTTGGGGAAATTGCGACAACCGACCCTAAAGAATTCAAAGAGTTCGCGCTGCGATTCAGTGACCTGGTTAGAACCCTTCCGTTCCAGCTGCCTGAGAACTACCTGCTGCTAATCCGCACCATCTCGGTTATTTCTGGCGTGGCCAGCGCGCTCAACCGAGAATTCAACATGTGGGACGCCGTTGATCCTTTTGCAAGGAGCCTATTGAATGGCAGCGGCAACAGCACCCTTAAATCATTTGGACGCCAGACCGCCTCTATCGTTGGTTCACTTGCCCGTCTACCCCAGCGGCTAGAAGCTATCGCTACCCGCATTGACCGCGGTGAGCTCTCGGTGCGCAACCCAGAGGTTGAAAAACGGCTGAGGGTGGTCGACGGAAGCATTCGCCGGGTGACATCAGCTCTGCTATTCGCCAGCCTACTTTTTGGCGGCATATTGCTGCGCCAAACCGGCGATGCTCTTGGAACCTGGTTGCTAGTGTTTTCGACCCTGCCCCTGATTCACGCCCTGGGAATTGGGCGCATTCGGTAAATCAACCCACCTTCAGGGCCAGCATGTACTGACCGCCCCCTGGTTTTAGTTCGGTATTGAAATTCTCGCCTGGTGCTAGCCGAGAGAGCCGATCCAACAGCCACTCTGAAGCCTGCTTAGCATCCTGCTCATCTGGGCAACGAGCAACGATCTCTCGCCCTCCCTTTGCCTTCAGGCGCTCGACGGTTTCAAAGATGGGTGCAGGGTCAACCACAAAAAGTTCGTTTGACCATGGCACCACGGGGGCAATTTTTCCCTTCATGGTGTTGCAAGCGCGGTGAGCCAACCGCTCAACGACAGCCGCGCCTTTTTTGGCTTTGGCCGCCGCGTAGCTATCTACGCTTGGACCAAGGTCTGAATTGGTAGATGCATCTGGGTCTACAGCACCATCACACAGCCAGCAACGCCATCCGTCATTTTGCCCAACTTCATTCAAATCGCTCATGGAATCAAATTATGCTAGACCGCAACAAACGGAGAGAACAATTAGCCAACTTGGCTTTGAGAGGGTGCGCAAAATGGCAATGACCGCCGAAGAAAAACAGGCCATGAAAGACACCATGGCCGAGCGCGCCAAGGCTCGCAAAAAGATGACTCCTGAGCAACTCGAGGCTGAGGTGCTCGAGAAGATCGGTGTTATGGCACCGGCTGATCAAAGTATTGCCACCAAGGTTCACGAGATTGTGCGAACCCATGCACCACACCTTCAGCCAAAGACTTGGTACGGCATGCAGGCATACTGCAATGCCGATGGCAAGACCGTGGTTTTCTTTCAAGACGCCGGCAAGTTCAAGACCCGCTACTGCACCTTGGGCTTTCAAGATGCAGCCAACCTTGACGACGGTGAAATGTGGCCAACCTCATACGCGGTAAACACACTGACGCCTGCTAGTGAAAAGCAGATTATTGAATTGGTAAAGCGCGCGGCAAACTAACCGCTGCAGTCACTAAAACTTAGTGGCGAACCGCAACCTCTTTGCGCAATCCAATGAAACCAACGGCTGCAGCCATCACAATGATGATGGACATGAAGGTTCCAACGCCAAATACGTCGACTCCGAATACCAAGCTGGTTAGAGGCGCTGAAATGGCGCCAAAAAGAGATGTTGAAACACCGATCATGCTTGCGGCAACACCTGCACGCTCGGCGTGATCTTTCATGGCCAGACCCATGATGTTGGCCATGGTGAAACCTGATGCCGAGACCACAAGTGTGTAGCCCACGATGGTGATCCAAAGTGAGTGAATCTCAAAAATGTTAACGGTCACCATAACCACCGCTGCAAGCAGCGCCTGCGATAGGCCGTAGCGCAGCAAATGAATGGCTGCAAAATGCTTGAGCAGGTACCGGTTCAGAGTATTGGCACCAAACATAACCACTGTCACAGCGGCAAATGCATAGGTGTACTGGGTTGGGGTCAGACCAAAACCTTCTTGCAGCGCAAAAGGCGCACCGGCAATAAAGCTGGCAATGGCGCCAAAGATCAGACCACTGAGCAGAATTAGAGTCACAAATCTGCTGTCGCGAAGCACGTGGCCCCAAGATGAGAACGTGTGACCAAAACTCAGTGGGCTGCGCTTTTCAGCCGGGTGCGTTTCTGGCAGATTGATGAGCACTGACACCATGACACCAACACCCATAATGGCCAACGCACTGAACACGATGTGCCAGTCGCCAAGAAGAAGTAACTGACCGCCAACTAGCGGTGCCAAAACCGGGGCCAGACTCGAGATAGCAGCCTGCGTTGAATAAAGTTTGGCGGCGTTATCGCCAGTGGCTACGTCACGAATAAACGCGTTGACGATTACAAACCCCGCTGCGGCCGAGAAGCCCAAAATGTAGCGTGCCAAAATCATCCATGTGATGTTTGTGGCTGCCAGGCAGGCAAGAGAAGCCACGATAAACACCGACAGCGCAACTATCAGTGGGCGGCGGCGGCCCATTGCGTCAGTGATAGGGCCCATGACCAACTGGCCCGAGGCCATGCCCAACAGGCTTGCGGTAATGGTCAGCTGGACCATTACGTCAGTGGTGCTGAAGTAGATAATTAGGGCCGGAAGCGCCGGCAAGTACATGTCGAACTGGAACGGGCCCAGAGCCGCAATCAAACCTAACGTTGCTGACTGACGTTTTTTGATTGCGCGCATTCGTGTGAAAACCATTCAATTGATTGTTTTATTCCCTTAGGATAAAACCTTTTTTATTCGCTGAACCGATGCCGTTTCGGCGGTGCCCAAAGATTGAGCAAAGAGGCTAATTCTAAACTCTTCAATCAGCCATCGTGCTGCAACCAAAGATTCACCGGCGCCAACCGGCAGCGGAAACTTTCCTCCGGCAAACAGGTAGATTCCCAATGCCTGATCAAGTTCGGCCGAAGCCTGGCGGTCGCGCATTGGGTTCTCGACCATTTTGGCCATGCGCATCTTGATTGCTTGCAAATACACAACCAATCGCGGTAGTCGGTCAAGACCAACGATACTTATCAGCTTTGGTTGCAGAAGTTCAGCAATGTGAGCTTTTTCGGCAGTCAATTCAGTCAGAAAATCAAACGCCTTGACCTCAGAAATAGCCTTATTGGCCTCACGTGCCGCCACCGAGATCTTGGCCGCCAGTGCAGACACCTCAAAAGCTTGGTCAACCACAATTGCCGATACGGCATCGCGTGCCTGCTCAAACTTGGACTTTGTGAACAACAGCCCGCGCGGCTCGATGCGCCTGACCTCTCGCTCGGCCACTGCCAGAATCACATCGTCAATAAATGCGCCGAAATTTTGATACGGAAGGCCAGCGATGGCCAACTTTTCATTTTGTGACAGGTGCGATTCCACATACTTGGCCGGGCTGGCAATTGCAGCGGCCACCAGCGCAGTAACACCGCGAACGTGGTTGCTGACCTGCTCTGCCTCGGTCGAAAAGAGACGAATGTTCACCCGACCTTGAGCTGGCACAAGCGCAGGAAAGGCACGCACGAGGTTGTTGCCGTGCTTAATCTCGAGACTTGACTCAAGTGAGTCAAAGTCCCAGCTAGTGAGCCCGTCTCGCTCAATTGGGGAATGAACCTTTTCTACAACCTGAGCTACCGCGCCCCGTCCACTTTCGGCAAATTTTTCTTGCAACGCGGAGAGGTCTGTGCCCAAACCTAAAGTGCGCCCACCGGCGTCTACAACCCGGTAGGTCATCTTGAGTGAGGTTGGTAACTTCGTGACATCGAAATCGGTGGCGACTACCTTGGTGCCGCTGAGTTGCTGCAGGGTTTTTGCCAGGGTGGTCAAAAGATTGCCGCTTGGCTCTTGGGGCAAAACCGCCAAAGCTTTGGCGGCCCAGTCTGCTGCCGGCACAACGTTTCGGCGAATAGCCTTGGGCAGACTGCGCAGAAGCTCTGTGATTAGCTCGGCCCGCATGCCAGGCACCAGCCACTCAAATTCATCGGCTCGCAGGCTGGCGAGGAGCGGCAGCGGCACATCAACGGTCACACCGTCATCGCTCGCACCGGGTTCGAATCGGTACCTGAGTTTGAGTTGCTGCCCATTGTGTTGCCAGTCGCGAGGGTGCTCATGTTCATCTGGCTTGGCGTGGTCTTCACCCAGCAAAGCCTCACGGGTCATGGTCAAGAGATTTGGCGTTTCGTGCTTGGCCTTGCGCCACCACCCCTCAAAACTGCGGGTAGAAATAACCTCGGCCGGAATGCGTTCGAGATAAAAGCGGTAGATGTCATCTTCATCTGGGGCCAATTGAGGCTTGCGAGCGCGATCGGCATTAGCCTCCAGCTGCTTGATGAGACTGCGGTTACTGCGGTCAAAGGCTTGCTTAGAGTCCCACTCCCCCAAAACCAAGGCGTGCCGAACAAACAATTCACGACACAATCCGGCATCGATTCGCGAGTACTGCATGCGCCTCGAAACCACAATCGGAACGCCGAATAGCATTACGCGTTCATAGGCAACCACTGAACCCTGGGACTTTTCCCAGTGCGGTTCACTGTAACTGCGGCGAACCAGATCTCCGGCCAGAGCCTCTGCCCAAGCAGGGTCAATGGCCGCATTCATGCGTGCGAACAAACGACTGGTCTCAACCAACTCAGCGCTCATGATTGCCGCCGGTGCCTTTTTAGCGAGCGTGGAACCCGGGAAAATTACAAACTTCTTGCCATTCGAACCCAGGTATTCGCCTGGCCCCTTGCTTGGCTTAGCAGCACCCGTCTTGGCAAGGTCGGCACCCTTTTTCTCGGAAAGCTGCCGAAGCCCAATCTGGCTGAGCAATCCAGAAAGCAAACTCTTGTGAATGCCATCGGGGTCAATTTTTGGAGAGCCAGGCACCAAGTCGAGCGGCTTGCAGATGGATTTAAGTTGCCGAATCAGGTCTTGCCATTCGCGAACCCTTAGATAGTTCAAATACTCGTTTTTGCACAGGCGCCTAAAAGCCGAAGACGAGAGTTTCTGTTGCTGTTCCTCAAGGTAATTCCAAAGGTTGAGCAAACTCAAAAAGTCACTGGTTGGGTCTGCAAATCTGGCGTGGGCCATATCTGCTTGGGGGCGTTTTGCCAGCGGCCGCTCCCGCGGGTCTTGAATGGTTAGGCCGGCAACAATAATCAAAACCTCGCGCACCAGACCAAAATTCTTTGACTCCAGCAACATGCGAGCGAACCTTGGCTCCATTGGCAACCTGGCAAGATTTCGACCAACAGGGGTGAGCTTTACCGACTTTCCTTTTGCGTCTTGCACGGCACCCAGCTCAGCCAACAAACCCAAACCATCTTTTACACCTCGAGCATCTGGTGGCTGCAAGAATGGGAATTGTGTGATGTCACCGAGCCCTAGGTTGGCAGCCTGCAAAATGACCGAGGCCAGGTTGGTGCGCAAAATTTCTGGATCAGTAAATTCAGGGCGCGACTCAAAATCTTCTTGACTGTAAAGCCGAATCACCACACCAGGGCTGGTGCGCCCAGCACGGCCGGCCCGCTGGTTTGCGCTGGCCTGTGAGATTGCTTCGATAGGCAAACGCTGAACCTTGGCCTTTGGGCTGTAGCGCGAGATTCTTGCTGTGCCGGCATCGATTACGTACTTGATGTTGGGAATGGTCAAGCTGGTTTCAGCCACGTTGGTAGCCAAAATAACCCGCCGACGAAGGCCAACCATTTTGCTTTTCTCAAAAACGCGGTGCTGTTCGGCAGCGCTCAGGCGGCCATAAAGCGGCAAAACCTCGGTGCCTTTAATCAGGGTGCCACTGGCGATACTGCCTTCAATGGCGTCTTGCGCATCACGAATCTCCGACTCACCCGAGAGAAAGACCAGAGTGTCACCCTCTGGCTCTGACTGCAGCTCTTTCAGGGCGCGAACAATGCCATCGATGTAATCAGACGCTGTGGTTTCTTCATCTGGGTCGGTGTCGTCATGAGCCTCACGTGCGGTAGGCAGGTAGCGCACTTCGATGGGATACGTGCGGCCAGAAACCTCGATGATCGGAGCGTTGTTAAAGTGGCGGCTGAATGATTCTGGGTCAATTGTTGCCGAAGTAATGATGACTTTTAGGTCTGGGCGGCGCGGCAACAGCTGCTTTATGTAGCCGAGCAAAAAGTCAATGTTGAGACTGCGTTCGTGTGCTTCATCAATGATGATGGTGTCGTATTGCTCCAGTTTTCTATGGCGCTGCATCGAGTTAAGCAGAATGCCGTCGGTCATCACCTTGACCTTGGTTGCGGCACTTACTTTGTCGGTGAAGCGAACCTGGTAACCGACGGTGCCACCCATTTCAACCTTGAGCTCTTCGGCAATACGCTCTGCAACCGCCCTGGCGGCAATTCGGCGGGGCTGGGTGTGCGCAATGCTGGTGCGGCCAAGCTCGAGGCACATTTTAGGAATCTGGGTAGTCTTACCTGAGCCAGTCGCGCCGGCAATCACCACTACTTGGTGGCTCTTTATTGCCTCAAGAATCTCTTCTCGGCGTTGACTAACCGGCAAATCAGCCGGATAGGTAATTTGTAATTCAGTCATTATTCACCGGTTGGCGAACCACCCGGCGGGCCAACCATCAGCAAAACGGCAAAAATAAACACGATCACAATAATCAGAGTCGTCACCAGCAGCAGCGGGCGCACAATGAACCAGCGGTATAGGCGGTCAAACCAGTGGTCGTCTCTGGCATGGCCAGAGTGCTCGCGGCGCCACTGGCCAACCAAAGCCTGTTTGCGATCTAGAGCCCGGTCAAAAGGCAGAGTGGCAAAAGGCACAATAGCAAGGAGCACGGCCAGCGCAATTCTCCCAAGGCTCCAACGCTGGTTTACACCCACCAACGCTGCAACTACTCCATAGCCCAGAAAAACCGCTCCGTGAATGCTACCCACCACTGTGACTACCCATGCAGGTGCGCCGGCAAACTGCTTTGCCGCCAAACCACTTAGCAATAGCGCCCAGGTAAACACCTCAGCGGTTGCGAACAGTTTGAACAGAGATCCCGGGGTCTTAGCCATAGAAGCGAACATTTTTCCAGTCTAGTTTGACTAGTGAATATGGCTTCTCTCGAGCTTGGCGCCCTCAACGTCTACGTCTGGCATGATGCGGTCAAGCCAACGCGGAATCCACCAGGCTTTGTCACCAAGAAGCGACATGACGGCCGGAACCAAAATCAGGCGAACCAAGAACGCGTCAATCAGAACACCAACCGCTAGACCAAAGCCGATTGGGCGAACGGAAGTCACGTGCGAGAACGCAAACCCGCCGAACACGGTGATCATGATGATTGCAGCTGCCACCACTACCGCGCGACCAAGGTGAATACCCTGATCAATTGCCTCACGGGCACTCTTGCCATGCACGTAAGCCTCACGCATTCCAGAAACCAGGAAGAGCTGGTAATCCATGGCTAGACCAAACAAGATACCAATCAGCATGGTCGGCAAGAAGCTAAGAATTGGGCCCGGGTTATGAATATCGAAGATCTCACCCAGCCAACCCCACTGGTGCACCGCAACCACGGCGCCCAACGTTGCAAACACGGTTAGCAAGAAGCCGCCGCTGGCAATCAGCGGCACCGCGATAGACCTGAACACCAACGTCATCAACAACACCGATAGCAGCAAGACGGTGCCCAAATAAATAGGCAATGCGTCGTTTAGCTTCTGTGAAATGTCAATGTTGGTTGCGGTAATTCCGGTAACGCCTAGGTCGGCATCAAAGGTTGAGGCAAACTCTGCCTCAAGTGCACGAATGTCCCGAACCAGGTTTTCGGTCTCTACCGTTGAAGGACCCTCGGCAGGCACCACAGAAAAGATCAATGTTTTGCCATCATCAGAAACGCCACCTGGCACAACTGCCGAGATGTTTTCGAGAGCCATGAATTTTTCAACCATTTCAGACTGAAGTTCAAGCTGCTCATCTTCGTTAGCGCGGGCGCTCAACTGTGCCACAGAAATAATCTGGCCATTTGCACCCTCACCAAATGCATCAGTGGTTAGCGAGTATGCGCGGTACGCAGTGCTGTCCTGAGGCTCAGAGCCACCGTCGGGTAGGCCCAAGCGCATGCTTGAAGACGGCAGGGCAACCGTTGCCAAAATTACTCCAGCAAACAGCAAGGCAAACCAGGGGTGCTTGGATGCCCAAACCGGCCTAGTTGATGCTTTTGACTCAACCGCACTGTGCAGGGCATCGGCCGAGTGCACCGGCGCGACTGCGGCCAGAGATTTTCGCTCCTTCTTGCTGAGAATTCGCATGCCAACCAAAGCCAAAATAGCTGGGGTGAAAGTAAGTGCTGCAGCAACCGAAATCAGAATGGCGACTGCACCCATCGAGCCCATCATGCCCAAGAAACCAATGCCGGTAAGGTTTAGCGCAACCAAAGCAATTACTACGGTGAGCCCCGCAAAAAGAACCGCGTTGCCAGAGGTGCCATTTGCCAAGGCAATCGACTCGCGAAGTTCCATTCCACTCTTCAGCTGGCGACGGTGGCGGTTAAGAACAAAGAGCGAGTAGTCAATACCCACAGCCAAGCCGAGCATTACACCCAGGATCGGCGTAGTCGAGGTCATCTCAATTTGAGAAGCAAGAGCCAGAGTAAAAGCCGCTGAGATGCCGACACCCAAAATGGCTGACAGCACTGGCAAACCAGCGCCAATGAATGTGCCCAGCATGACGAACAGCACAATGGCCGCCATGATTAGGCCAACAATCTCACCGATTCCTAGCAAGCCGCTGAGAGACTGGCTTAGCTCTTGAGAAACCTCAACCTCTACCGAGCCGAGATCGGCACTGGCAATGAGATCTGTAGCCGCCGAGATTTCTGGCTTTTCGATCTGTGAAAGCGGGCCGTCAAAATAGATTGCCGCGAGAGCAGTCTGACCGTCGTCAGAAACGGTACCAAAGTTCTTGGCGGCCTCAAGAAGCTGCTCACTCATTTGCAATTTAGGCAGGTTGGCCTCAACCTCAGCCAAACCCTCATCAATGAGTTTTTGCCCGGCCGCCAATTCAGCGCGCATGGCCTCTAGGCCTGGAAGGCTCGATCCATACTGTGATTCGCTCGCGTTGAGAGCCGCCACACCGTCGTCGATAGCTTTCTGAGATTTCGCCAACTCTGCTTTAGCAGCATCTATTTGAGTAAAGCCGTCTTGAATCTCTTTACGACTGGCATCAATAGAAGCCTGTGTCTCAAATGGGTTCAGGGTGTCGGCAACGCTTGGCAGGTTTTCGACCTCTGCCAAAACCTTTGAAATGGCCGCCTTCTCAGCTTCTGTAAAAGCCGCACCGTTGGTGGCGTGAAAGACCACTTGACCAGAGCCACGGCTGGCATCTGGGAATGACTCTTTTAGCCGGTCGATGACCAACTGAGACTCAATGCCGGCAATCGACAAACTTGTTGACAGCTTGGCGCTAGCAACAACCGCAAGGGTGCCAACCGATGCCAAGAGCAAGAGCCACGAGACAATAACCAACCACGCCCGCTTGGCCGAGAATTTGCCAAGGCGGTAAAGAAGTTCTGCCATTCTTGCCGGGCTACTTAGCGCTCAGGTCAAAGCGGTCAAGCATCATGACTTTGTGCCATGCGGCAACAAAATCGTGCACCAGCTTCTCTTTGGCGTCATCAGCGGCGTAAACCTCGGCGAGCGCACGAAGCACTGAGTTTGAACCAAACACAAGGTCCACACGGCTTCCGGTGAACTTAACAGCACCAGTCTTGCGATCGCGAGCATCAAAAAGCTCACCGGCTGGCGACTGCGCGTGCCATGAGTTGTCTAGATCAAGCAAATTCACAAAGAAGTCGTTAGACAGGGTCTCGCTCTTATCGGTGAACACACCCACCTTTGAACCGCCGGTGTTGGCACCAAGAACACGCAAACCACCGATCAAAACGGTCATCTCAGGCGGGGTTAGCGCCAATAGGTTTGCCTTGTCTACCAGCAGACGGTCAGCGATCGGACCGTGGCCCTTGCTGGCGTAGTTGCGGAATGCATCTGCGTATGGGCGAAGGTATTCGAATGACTCAACATCAGTCATTTCTTGAGTGGCATCGGTTCGGCCACCAACGAATGGCACCTCTACCTCAACACCTGCATTGGCGGCTGCCTTTTCAACGGCAACGCCACCGGCAAACACGATGAGGTCAGCAAGTGACAATTCAACGCCAGAGTGTGAATCGTTGAAGGCCGCCTGGATGCCTTCTAGCTTGGTAAGAACCGCGCCAAGCTCGGCAGGTGAGTTTGCCTCCCAGTTGCGCTGCGGCTCTAGGCGGATGCGGGCACCGTTAGCACCACCGCGCTTGTCAGAATCGCGGTAGCTAGATGCTGAAGCCCAAGCGGTTGAAACCAGCTGAGCCACTGAGAGACCCGATGCCAAAATCAGTGCCTTGAGCGACTTCAAGTCTTCTGAGCTCAGCTGCTTGCCGGTTGGGGCAGGCACTGGGTCCTGCCAGATCAAGACCTCTTCAGGAACCTCGGCACCAATGTAACGAGCACGTGGACCCATGTCGCGGTGGGTCAGTTTGAACCATGCGCGTGCAAATGCGTCGGCAAATACGTTGACATCGGCCAAGAATCGTCGAGAAATCTTTTCGTATTCAGGGTCGTAGCGCAGGGCTAGGTCTGTGGTGAACATGATTGGCGCGTGACGCTTTGAAGGGTCGTGCGCATCAACGACTGCATCTGCCGCAGCACCGTCTTTTGGCACCCACTGGACAGCGCCAGCCGGGCTCTTTGACTGCTCCCATTCGTATCCGAAAAGTGTTTCAAAATAGCTGTTGTCCCACTTGATCGGGGTTGGGGTCCAAGCACCCTCAAGGCCGCTGCTGATGGTGTCGGCACCGCTGCCCGTGCCGTGGGTGCTCTGCCAACCCAAGCCCATGGCTTCTAGTGGGGCAGCCTCAGGCTCTGGGCCAACGGTACCCTCTGGGCTAGCAGCACCGTGAGCCTTACCAAATGTGTGACCGCCAGCAATAAGAGCAACGGTCTCTTCGTCGTTCATGGCCATACGTTTGAATGTCTCGCGAATGTCTTTGGCTGAGGCAAGAATGTCTGGGTTGCCGTCTGGGCCCTCTGGGTTCACGTAAATCAAACCCATCTGAACCGCAGCCAGTGGGTTCTCAAGGTCGCGCTCGCCTGAGTAGCGCTTATTTGCCAACCACTCAGTCTCTGAACCCCAATAGGTGTTGTCTGGCTCCCAAACATCGGCACGGCCACCAGCAAAACCAAATGACTTGAGTCCCATGTCCTCTAGAGCGCAGTTACCGGCCAAAATCATTAGGTCAGCCCACGAAACCTTCTTGCCGTACTTCTGCTTTACCGGCCACAACAGGCGGCGGGCCTTGTCTAGGTTTACGTTGTCTGGCCAGCTGTTTAGCGGTGCAAATCGCTGCAGACCCTGACCCGCACCGCCACGACCATCGGTCACGCGGTAAGTGCCGGCTGAGTGCCAAGCCATGCGAATAAAGAATGGGCCGTAGTGCCCATAGTCAGCAGGCCACCAGTCTTGCGAGGTGGTCATAACCTCAACGATGTCAGCCTTCAGGGCTTGCAGATCTACCGAGGCAAATTCCTTGGCGTAGTCAAAGCCGTCACCCATTGGGTCGCTCTTTGGCGAGTTGTGCAGCAGCGCATCAGTCTTGAACGATGACGGCCACCAGTCATTATTTGAAGTTCCAACTGGCTGGTTTGATGCACCGGTGTATGGGCACTTGGCTTCTGAAGACATGGTCTACCTCGACTTTTGTGATCTGTTTGAGCTGCCCCTTGCAACGCTCACTAGGAACAAGCAACCCCCAGCTTCGCGGCGGTATTCCCCAAAGCCGGTGTTTTAGACTGCCACCATGGCCTTTCCAGACACCGATCACCTGATTGCAGCTGAGGAGTCGCTGGCAGAGGCGGAACAGGTGCTGAAGATTTTTGAACGCGCCGAGCCGCACGACCCAAGACCACGTGAGGCACTAGCCGCCTTGCGCCTATGGATGCGCGGCGAATTGGCAGTTGGCCCGGTGCGAGACGCGGCATTTGCAGCCCACGCTGCAGCCCGCGAAACCGTGAATGAGGCTGCAAAGTTTGCCGCACGTGCGTGCGGCCAGGCGGCATCTGTTGCGCACGTGGCAACCCACAGTTGGCACGTCAAAAGATACGCCGATAAAGCCCGCGAATCTGCCGGCATTATTTGATATTGTTTATAGAGGTCCGCACAAAGATGAGCGCGTAGGCGCCGAGCGTTTAACCTGGGACACCTCGACTTTTTTGATTTCCAAAAACCACAACCATTAGGAAAATAATGACCGCAAAGGCAAACATCGGAGTCGTTGGACTCGCAGTAATGGGCTCAAACTTGGCTCGCAACCTGGCCAGCCGTGAGGGCAACACCGTTGCCGTTTACAACCGCTCATTCGAGCGCACCGAGCTTCTAATCAACGAACACCCAGAGGCTGGCTTCATTGCTTCTGAGACCATCGATGACTTTGTGGCCTCATTGGCCAAGCCGCGCACCGCGATCATCATGGTTCAGGCCGGTAAGGGCACCGACGCTGTGATCTCACAGCTAACCGAGCGCTTTGAACCAGGCGACATCATTGTTGATGGCGGAAACGCACTGTTCACCGACACCATTCGCCGCGAGAAGGAGGTTTCTGCCAAGGGCATTAACTTCGTTGGCGCTGGCATTTCTGGTGGTGAAGAGGGTGCTCTTAAGGGCCCATCAATCATGCCTGGTGGCTCAGCTGAGGCCTACAAGACTCTTGGCCCAATCCTGGCTTCAATTGCCGCAATCGCCGAAGGTGAGCCTTGTGTAACCCACGTAGGCACCGATGGCGCCGGTCACTTTGTAAAGATGATCCACAACGGTATCGAGTACGCCGACATGCAGCTGATTGCCGAGGCGTACGACATTCTTCGCCAGGCTGGTGCATACAGCCCAGCTGAGATCGCCGAGATTTTCACCGAGTGGAACAAGGGTGACCTTGAGTCGTTCCTAATCGAAATCACCGCTGAAGTTTTGAAGCAGGTTGATGCCAAGACTGGCAAGCCATTGGTTGACGTGATTCTTGACCAGGCTGGCTCAAAGGGCACCGGCGTTTGGACCGTTCAGACCGCTCTGAACCTAGGCACCCCAGTTTCTGGAATTGCCGAAGCGGTATTCGCTCGTTCACTTTCATCACAGGCCGCCCAGCGCGCCGCTGTTGACGGTTTGCCAGCAGATGCCACCGCTTGGTCAGTTGAAGACAAGGCAGCGTTTGTTGAAGATGTTCGCCGTGCACTTTACGCATCAAAGCTGGTTGCCTACGCACAGGGCTTCGACGCAATTCGCGCCGGCGCAAAAGAGTACAACTGGAACATTGACCTTGGTGCAGTTTCAAAGATCTGGCGCGGTGGTTGCATCATTCGCGCCCAGTTCTTGAACCGAATTGCTGAGGCCTACGGCAAGAACGCAGAGCTTCAGTCTCTGATCTTTGACCCATACTTCAAGCAGGCAGTTGCCGAGTCAGTTTCATCATGGCGCACCGTGGTTTCAAAGGCTTCCTTGGCTGGCATTCCAGTTCCGGCCTTTGCTTCGTCACTGTCCTACTACGATGGTCTGCGTTCACCACGCTTGTCAGCGGCTTTGGTTCAGGGTCAGCGCGATTTCTTTGGCGCTCACACCTACAAGCGCGTAGACATGGATGGCACCTTCCACACCCTGTGGTCGGGCGACCGTTCAGAAGTTGAGCAGGCTCCAAGCACCCACTAATTTGATGGCGATTTTCGCTTAGAGAAAACCCCTGAAGACTTTTGGTCTCAGGGGTTTTCTTTTTGCTACCCCCCCCGACTCCTTGCACTATTAACGCCTCGCGTTATTATTAATGAGTGATTCAATCTTTCGCAAACAGCCTCACTGAGAAGGTGTGGCTGCGAGAACGGGTACCAAAAATATCCCGGGAGTTACAGCGCATTGCCCATCGCAAACTGCTCATGCTAGATGCGTCTGACTTCCTAATGGACCTACGAAGACCACCCGGAAATCGCCTTGAAGCCCTCAGCGGATCGAGACAGGGGCAACACAGCATTCGCGTCAATGAACAGTGGCGCCTTTGCTTCACCTGGGGCCCAGCTGGGCCTGAAGATGTAGAACTGGTTGATTACCACTAATGAATGAGGAGGCTAGAAAAATGACAAAAGCCCACGAGGCTATTCACCCTGGTGAAATTCTTCTCGAAGAATTTCTAATTCCATTTGGCGTTTCTCAATACGAACTAGCCAAGGTGATTGGCGTACCACCACGCCGAATCAATGAAATCGTGCATGGCAAACGAGCAATAACGCCGGACACAGCATTAAGACTGGCGCGCGCCTTTGACATCAGTGACCGTTTCTGGCTGAATTTGCAGAACCGCTACGACTTAGAAATGCAAGCCGAGAAACTCCGCACAGAGCTCAAAGATATTCGCGTTCTGTCGGCCGTTCTAGTTGGTAAATAGTCGTGCCCTACGGGTGGCGCAGCGGGCTAGCTGGAAGGCGCTCTTGAGCAACCCACTTTTCGCCATAACCAAAGTTTGAGGCCATTAGGTCAAGAAACGGCACCGCATCGAAGGCTTCTGGGCCAAGCACGCCAGCACCCTTCCAAGCGCCGGTCGCCATTAGCTCGAGGGCAATAACTGGGGTCAGCGCAGTCTGAGCCACAACACACTGGGCGTCAAGCGCAGCCATGGTTTGATGGTTATCGGCCGCGTGATACAAGAATGTGGCGCGCTCCTTGCCAAAGAAATCCTTGCCGGTAACCAAAATTCCAACGCAGTTTTTACCCTGCATTTGCGGGCCAATTTTGGCTGGGTCTGGCAACACGGCAGCAATCACATCTCGGGGTGAAATGTCTACCGGGCCTTGAGCAGATCGCACCCGGTGCGGCTTGGTTTGGTCCAGACCCACCTTGTGTAGGGTCTTTAGAACATCGATGAATTCGCGACCTAGGCCATTCTTAAAAGTCATGCGGTTGGCGCGAATAGTTCGCGGCAACATGGTCACTTCTTCGTGCTCAACATTCACACACTCAAGCGAGCCAATGCCCTCGGGAAACTCAAAAACCTCTGGCTCACTGAACGGTTCGGTGGTGTACCAGCCGCGGCTTCGGTCATAAATGACCGGAGGGTTCAAACACTCTTCGATGGTGGTCCAGATCGATGAATGCGGTGCAAACATCTCGTTGCCGGCCTCATCACGAACAGTTAGGTTTCCACCAGCCTTGACGCTGATTTCGTCGATCTCGCTGAACAGGTTTTGGGCCGCGTGACGGGCAAAAACGTTAGACAAACCAGGCTGGGCACCGCAGCCGATTAGGGCTAGCTTGCCCGAGCGCTCCCACTGTTCGTGCAATGCAAACTGACCGTCGCCAAGCTTGATTCCAGTCTTGTGAAATGGGTCGGTTTCGTGAGGTTCAGAAATACTGAGGGCCATGTCTAGGTAGTTGACCCCGGCGGTATAGGCGGCTGAAAAAATGGTCGGTACAAACTTTGGCTCAACCGCATTAATCAGGTGAGTTACCTTGTGGTTTAGACACAGCTCAGCAACCACAGCCGCCTGACTGGCGTCAATCTTGGCTGCCAAAAACTTAGATGCCACCTGCTCACCGTGACGGGCACGGATCCAGGCGATAGTTGCCTCAGCGCGGGCAAAATCATAGTCAGAAACAATGAAGATGTCGTAAAAACTGCGGGTAGCAGCAATCTTGGCAATTGCGTCACCTACACCGCCGGCACCAACCAGAAGAATTCTCATTCCACCAGCCTACCTAGCGAACGCGAAGGTCTGCGGCTGGGTCATTAACCCAGTTCAAGACTCCCTGCCAATCGCTAAAACCATCGGTAAGTGAAAAGTGTTTTGCTCCCTCGAGAATAACTGCGTGAACCCCAAGTGGGTCAGCAAAAGTGGCTTGCACGCCGTTTGGCAACCACTGGTCAAGATCGCTGCCAACAATGGTCAGTGATTTTGCTGATGCCAAGGTGGCCTCGACCACGGCACGCTTTTTTAGGTTAACTTTTAGCCCCTTGACCTCACCCAACAGATCTGGGTCGGCAGGCGCTACCAGTAGCAGGCGATCAACCGGCTGTTTGATTTTGCCATCAGCCGCGGCCTGAATCCAGTTGACGCAACCCAGCGAGTGACCAATCACAATGGTCTCTCCCTCCCCTGCCTCGGCAAGCAGGTCAAGCTCAGCTAACAACAATTCTTGCCACTCTTCAAGCACGGGGGCATCGGTGTTTGGAAATTGCGGGTAGATAACCTGGTGACCCTGCTGGCGCAGCGAACTGGCCAACTTGCGCTGCCAAACACCTTCTTGGCGACGGTTAGTCCAGCCGTGCATGATCAGAATTTTTGCCATAAAAACAATCTAAACGCTCGCCCAATTTGAGGCCAGAGACCGCATAACAATCGGTAACTTAGGCAAACAGTTCGGCGGCCAAAACCTCGCCGGAGCGCACTCCTTTGGCAATTGCAAACACGGCAGAACCAATCGGGCTGGTCCACTTATTTAGCAGGTCAAACTGGTCTAGGCGGCGCTGAACCGGAATGAATTGAGTGTCAAGATTCTTTTGATATGCCGTCCAAAGCAGACCCACATCTGGGTTGCCATCGGCAGTCATGCCCACCTCATAGTTGAATGGGCGCCTAAAAAAGCGCTCCCCCGGATTAGTAGCGTGGGCACGACGAATGTGGGCAAAGTCAGGAATCACCTTTAGCCCATTGGTATCGCGAGCATCAAAATCTGGCGGGTCTAATTCATTGTTTTTGCCGAGCGGGGCACCGTTGTCTAGGCGGCGGCCAATCACCTGTTCTTTGTCAATGCGCCCCAGCTGATCCCAGGTGTTCAACTGCATGGCAATGCGCCTAAACACCAGTAGCGTGCCGCCCTGAATCCAACTTGGGCCATCTTGAATCCAGACCAGATTGTCAAAGTCATTGGTGTTGAAGGCGGGGTTGTCGGTGCCGTCAACTTGCCCCATTAGGTTGCGTTGACGCACACCATGGGGCACCACGCCTTGGGCATTTGAGAAGCCCTGCTGTGACCAGCGCACCGATGCAAAAGCCATGCTGTCTGTGATTAGTCGACGAACAGCGTGAGAGAGCACGATTGGGTCATCTGCTGAAACGTGCAGCAAAACGTCACCGCTGCTGAACTCTGGTTTTAGAGCGTCAACTTTGAATGCTGGCAGGTCCTTGAACGACTCTGGCAGTTGATGTTCAAGTCCAAGCTTGCTGAACAGAGCCGGCCCAAATCCCACGGTCACGGTTAGCCTTGCCGGGCCCAGCGCCAACTGCGGTTGAGCATCGGCCAGAGTTGGGTCACCCTGGGTGAGGCGAGCAATGTCGTCGGTGAGCAAAGTCATCCAGCGCAACATGGCTGCCTTGTCAGCGCCGGCAAGCAGGTCTAGCGAGACAAAGTTAGTGAAGGTCTGCAGTTCTAGCTCAATGCCGTTTTGGTGAGCACCGGTGAACGGCTCTTTGCGTTTCAAGACCGCTGTTTGCGCTTTGAGTTCGGCAGCGGCAGTTGCTGAATCAGAGCCCAGTTGCGAGCCAATTAGCCCACCAGCGGCCGCGCCAACTAAAGCTCCAGCCGATGCCGAGGCACCGGCCAGAAAGCCGCGACGCGAAACGTTGGTCATTTTATTTACTCGGCCGAGCCGGTGTATTCCTCGTTGCCGGCGGCCGATGCCTTGGCTGGCCAAACCACCTCAACATCGTCGGCACCTTCAAAATCAAGGGTGATTTGCACTTCTTCACCTTCGAGCAACGCGTTCTTTAAGCCCATCAACATAACGTGCAAACCGCCCGGCTCAAGAGTCACAGTCTCGCCTGGTGCAATGGTGATTCCACCGTCCTTAGCCTGCATCTTCATCTCGCCGTCAATCATGACAACTTCGTGAACCTCAGTCATCATGGCCAACTCCGAGCTAGCACCCACCAGGGTGATCTCTTGATCGGTGTTGTTGGTCATGGTGGCAAAACCGCCGGTCATGCCGCCAGCCTCTTGAGTACCCTCGTAAACGCGAACCCAGCCGTCGGTGATTGAGACTGCGGCTACGCGCTTCTCGTCGGCGGTGCCAGTGGCTTGTTCGGCGGCGCAGCCGGTGAGTGCGGCAGCTAGCAAAGCGGTTGACGTAAGGGCAGCAAAAATCTTCTTCATGGTTTTATTCTACAAACCGTAGAACATCTCTGCCAAATCCATAAATCCACCAATTTCGTGGCAGGAGTTTTGTCCCCCGTGAAAGCAAAAACTCCCCCGGCCTAAGCCGAGGGAGTTTGATGCTAAAGAAGCTGGATTACTTAAGGGTAACCTTTGCGCCAGCGCCCTCTAGGGCAGCCTTTGCCTTCTCAGCAGCGTCCTTGTTTGCGCCCTCTAGAACGGTTGCAGGTGCACCGTCAACAAGAGCCTTAGCCTCGCCTAGACCTAGGTTGGTCAGTGCGCGAACTTCCTTGATAACTGCAATCTTCTGGTCGCCAGCAGACTCTAGAACTACGTCGAATGAGTCCTTCTCTTCTGCTGCAGCAGCTGGAGCGCCAGCGCCGGCAACAGCAACAGCAACTGGAGCAGCTGCGGTTACTTCGAAGACCTCTTCGAAAGCCTTAACGAACTCTGAAAGCTCGATTAGTGATAGTTCCTTGAATGCATCGATAAGCTGCTCAGTGGTCAACTTTGCCATGATGTATCTCCTTGTTTTTATAAAAGTTTGGTTTGTAAAGCTTGGGTTTTAGGC
>JBEEOK010000052.1:0-11035 GCA_041191645.1 Actinomycetota bacterium
TCTTTACGAACTCTCCGAGTTCAGCGAGCTTGGCCAAAGCAACCTTGGAATCGATTCCAAGTTCTTTAGCAATGTCGTACACGCGTGGTAGCGCCACTTTTGTTTCTCCTGTCTGGGGCCTTCCCCAGGACAGGGCAGGCCGTTAAAGCTGTTGGGTACTCATTTCGAGCTACTCATTTTTTGCCAACATCGTTTCTGCCTGTTCTTTAGTGAAAATCAGACCTGATGTCTCGACCTGTTTTTTGAGTTTCAATGCTCGGATAAAGGATTTCCGAGAAATTGCCAACTCTAAACATTCCGAAACTGGGTGAAGCCACGCTCCCCTACCAGGCAAACTTTTCTTGTTGTCAAAAATCAAAACTGCTGACTTCTCAACTACTCGAACGAGTTCGGACCGCTGGGAACGTTGGCGGCAACCAACGCAGGTTCTTTCCATTCTAACCCCTGGCATGGCAATCCGCCTAGAGCTACTCGCCCTCGAGAATGCTGTCTGGCTGAATGTCGATCTTGGCGCCGGTTAGTTTTGCGGCCAGACGGGCATTTTGCCCCTCTTTACCAATCGCCAGAGAAAGTTGGAAGTCTGGCACCAAAACACGCACCGATTTGGTGGCTGCATCAAGCATGAATGAACTAGAAACCTTGGCTGGCGAAAGCGCCTGGGCAACAAACGCCGGAAGGTCATCGCTGTAATCAACAATGTCAATCTTCTCGTCGTTGAGTTCATTCTGAACCGCACGAACTCGCTGACCCAACTCACCGATGCAAGAGCCCTTGGCGTTTACGCCCGCCTCGTGTGCGCGAACAGCAATCTTGGTGCGGTGGCCTGCCTCGCGAGCCAACGAAACAATCTCAACTACACCGCTAGCGATTTCTGGAACTTCCATAGCAAAAAGTTTGCGAACCAGCGTTGGGTGGGTGCGGGAAACAGTGACCATCGGCCCGCCGCGGGTGCCCTTGTTTACTGCAGTCACATAAACGCGAATGCGCTTTCCGTGTGAGTAGTCCTCGCCTGGCACCTGCTCTTCTGGAGGCATGATTGCCTCGATGCTGCCCAGGTCCACGTATACCATGTATGGCTTTTGCCCCTGTTGGATCACTCCGGCGACAATGTCGCCCTCTTTGCCCTTGAACTCACCCATAAGGTTTTCGTCGCTAATGTTGCGCAGGCGGTTGGTGATGACCTGCTTTGCAGCGTAGGCAGCTACACGACCAAAGTTCTCTGGGGTAACTTCTTCTTCGCCAGTCTTCACACCGTCTTCATCGACAACTGGCGCGTAAATGTTTACGTGACCGGTGGTCTTGTTGAGCTCGGCACGAGCTTCATCGGTGTTACCAACGTGCTTGTGATAAGCCGCCAAGATTGCGGCTTCAATGATGGCTACTAACTCTGCGAAAGGAATTTCCGCTTCGCGCTCGAGAACTTTCAATACTCTCAAATCGATATCCATGAGATGCCTCCCGGGCCGCTAGTTAGTTTTAGATGGTAGAGCCTGCCAACTTTGGCTAAATCAGCTCCGCTACCGCTAAGTCTACCTTGACTGGTCGGCGCTCGCCTGAGCGGCGATCCCACAGGTCAACCTCACCGTTTTCGAGACCGCGGCCAACGATCACAATGTTTGGCACACCAATTAGCTCAGCATCACTGAATTTCACGCCCGGGCTAACCTTTTGGCGATCATCCAGGATCACAGTCTTGCCATTTGACTCAAGTTCTTTGGCCAACTTTTCGGCGGCTTCGTAAATGGCCTCGTCTTTACCTGCAGCCACCACGTAGATGTCGGCTGGAGAGACGGCCTCAGGCCAGATAAGACCCTTGTCATCGTTATTTGCTTCAGCCAAAACGGCCACCAAACGGGTAATGCCAATGCCGTAAGAACCCATAGTGACTGTTACGAGTTTGCCGTTCTCATCAAGCACCTGCAGACCCAGCGCCTCGGCGTACTTGCGGCCGAGCTGGAATACGTGACCAATCTCGATGCCGCGAGCAAGCTCAAGCGGACCAGAACCATCAGGAGCAGGATCACCCGCGCGCACCTCAGCAATATCGACAACACCATCGGCTTCGAAATCGCGCCCCATGACCAAGTCAAAAATGTGCTGGTCTTTCTCGTTGGCGCCAGAGATCCAGGCGCTGCCCTCGACTACGCGTGGGTCAACCAGGTAGCGAATGGCAGAAGAACCGTTTAGACCAAGCAAGGCCTGACCATCTTTGACCGGCCCAATAAAGCCCTTGATCAACTCAGGGTGCATGGCGAAGTCATCTTCATTGGCCTGCTCAACCTCGTTCGGCGAGAAAGCTGCCTCTGCGCGTTTGGCGTCAACCTCGCGGTCTCCAGGCAAACCAACAACCACCAAAGAACGCTTGCCCTCTGGCGAAACCAGGGCCATGACGTTGTTCTTTAGGGTGTGGGCTGCTGTCCAGGCACCGCCGTCAGGTCTGGCCACGTTGTGGTTGGCAAACTCCACGACGCGCTTGATGTTGGTAGCGCCAGGGGTCTCAATCTTGGCGGCAGCCGGTTGACCCTCGATGGCAATTGCCGGTGGAGCAACGGTTACTACGGCTTCTACGTTGGCAGCGTAGCCACCTGGAGAACGCACAAAGGTGTCCTCGCCAATCGGTGATGGTGACAGGAACTCTTCAGATGCAGAACCACCCATCGCTCCGGCATCGGCCTTAACCACGACATAGTCAACGCCTAAGCGCGTGAAGATGCGCTCGTAGGCATCGCGCTGAGCTTGATAGGACTTCTTCAAACCTTCGTCATCGATGTCAAAGCTGTAGGCGTCTTTCATTACGAATTCGCGGCCACGCAGTAGACCTGCGCGAGGGCGGGCCTCATCGCGGTACTTGTTCTGAATCTGGTAGAGGCAAGTTGGTAGGTCTTTGTAGCTCGAGTAGAGGTCCTTGACGAGCAAGGTGAACATTTCCTCGTGCGTTGGCGCTAGCAGGTAGTCGGTCTTCTTGCGGTCCTGCAGGCGGAACAGGTTATCGCCGTACTCAGTCCAGCGACCGGTGGCCTCGAATGGCTCGCGTGGCAATAGCGCCGGAAAGAACACCTCTTGGGCGCCAGCATTTGCCATTTCTTCACGCACAACCTGCTCAATCTTGGCCTTTACCGCCAAACCCAGTGGCAGCCAAGTGTAAAGACCAGCGCCAGCACGGCGAATGTAGCCGGCACGAAGCAAGAGCTTGTGGCCAGTTACATCGGCTTCAGAAGGGTCTTCGCGCAGAGTGCGCAGGAAAAGCGAGGAAAGACGAATAGGCATGGAGACAATGTTATCCCGAGCCCAAGCCATACCGCCTAGCGGACGCGAATCAGCATGGAATCGTGAGCGGCCACCTCGAGAGCAGCCGAGCCCGAGATTGCCAAATCCGAGCCGGTCGGCACGTCAATTGCTGAAGCAAATTCACGCCCGAGAGTGTCTGCATTGACCGAGAAGATGAATGTTCGATCGCCACGGTTTAGCAGAACGGCAGCTAATGAGCCATCTGACATTGGCTTGGCCCAAATTTCAGCCTCCGCACCCTGCCAGACCCGGCGCCCCTGTTGCCCACCCCAATCTTGGTCAATCTCAATGACGTTTCGGTTGGTGAGCAGGTCTCGAACCTCGTCGGTCATCTTGATGAGGTCTGTGCCGACCATCAACGGCGCGTTCAAAATGGCCCAAACATAGAAGTGAGATCGATTCTCGGCCGCTGTCAGCCCGTGATTACCGATCTGCAGCATGTCTGGGTCGTTCCAAGAGCCCGGCTTGGAGTACGGGTAGAGGTCGACCTGCAGGTCGATGGTGCGCAAAATTGAATCCCAGTTAGCAAAGAGGTCATCGGTGGTTCGCCACATTTGAGTGAATTCTGGCGCCCATTCGTGCGGTTTAAAGAGCCCATATTCAGAGATTGAATAGACGATTTCTTTGCCAGTTTTACCAAGCTCATTGGCCATCTTTGCAAAAGTTTCTTTTGCAAAGAGACCGTCGTTCAGGTGAGCACGACACCAGTCGTACTTTAGAAAATCCACACCCCACTCGGCGAACGCCTCGGCATCGACTTGCTCTTTATTTAGAGATCCAAGGCCATCGGCCACGTAATCGTTGTACTGCTGGGCACAGGTGAGCGAACCTGGCACCGAATAAATGCCAAATTTTAGACCTAAGGATTTGACTTCTTCGATCAGCGCGGGAATGCCCGCACGAAACCGGAGCGCATGACCCTGCAAACGGCCGCGGTAGTCACGACGCGCGTTCTGGTACCCGTCATCAAGCACAAAGTACTCGTAGCCTGCCGCAAGCAGACCCGAATCAACCATCGCTCGCGCTTGGTTAAGAATGGATTTTTCAGTGAGGTTGGAAAAATCTGGATAGTCGTTGGCGTCGAGTCCAACGTTCCAAGAATTCCAACCCATCGGTGGGGTTTGAGCTAGCGCCATTGCTTGCCTCTGTTCTGACTGAGGTTTACCTAGTCTTTTTGAGCCACCAGCACCTGTGGGCTACCAACGAGCGCTGGGTCCATAGTTGCTGCGAGGCGGTTTGCCTCTTCGATGAGAGTCGCGACGATCTCGGCCTCAGGAACGGTCTTAATAACCTCACCCTTAACGAAGATCTGCCCCTTACCGTTGCCAGAAGCAACACCTAGGTCAGCCTCGCGTGCCTCACCAGGGCCGTTAACAACGCAACCCATGACGGCAACTCGCAGTGGCACGGTGAGTTTCTCAAGACCCGCGGTTACCTCATTGGCCAGCGTGTAGACATCTACCTGGGCGCGGCCACAGCTTGGGCAGCTAACAATCTCAAGTTTGCGAGGTCGTAGGTTAAGCGATTCCAGGATCTGCGAACCCACCTTAATTTCTTCTACCGGTGGTGCTGACAGCGAGACTCGAATTGTGTCACCGATGCCGCGCGATAGCAAGGCGCCAAAGGCCACAGAAGACTTGATAGTGCCTTGGAAGGCTGGGCCTGCCTCGGTGACGCCCAAGTGAAGCGGCCAGTCGCCGCGTTCGGCCAACATTTCGTAGGCCTTAACCATGATCACCGGGTCGTTGTGCTTGACCGAAATTTTGAAATCGTGGAAATCGTGTTCCTCAAAGAGGCTAGCCTCCCAGACTGCAGATTCAACCAAAGCCTCTGGGGTGGCCTTGCCGTACTTCTCAAGAAGTCTTGGGTCGAGCGAACCCGCGTTTACACCAATACGAATTGAGACACCAGCGTCTTTGGCAGCTTTGGCGATCTCGCCAACCTTGTCGTCAAACTGGCGAATGTTGCCCGGGTTAACTCGAACCGCGCCACAGCCGGCATCAATTGCCTGAAAAACGTATTTTGGCTGAAAGTGGATATCGGCGATCACAGGGATCTGTGACTTGCGGGCAATTAGCGCCAGACGGTCTGCATCGTCTTGGCTAGGAACCGCCACACGAACAATGTCACAGCCAGAAGCGGTCAACTCAGCAATCTGCTGCAGCGTTGCGTTGACGTCTGTGGTGGGAGTGGTGCACATGGATTGAACCGACACCGGTGCGTCACCGCCAACGGCAACCTTGCCGACCATGATTTGGCGACTCTTTCGACGAGGCGAAATTGTTGCAGGTGGGGTTTTAGGAAGACCAAGATTTACGGCAGCCACAGAAAACTCTCTTTCAGATTGCTCTAATCATAAACAGCGTTTAGAAGGTGATTGGATTGATTAGGTCGGCAAGAATCAAAAGTGCACTCATTGCCATAAGCAGTATGACCACAACCCAGGTGGCAGGCATGAGCAACGCGGTGTCAGCAGGCCCAGGGTTTGGTTTTCCCATCGCCCTAAACAACCCGCGTTTGAGGATTTCGTAGACCCCACCGGCTAGGTGCCCACCATCAAGTGGAAGAAGCGGCAACATGTTGAAGGCAAACAGCGCAAAATTCAGCGATGCCAAAATTAGTAGACCCGTCGATAGTTTGTCGACAAAATCTGCCTCTTGAGTGGCAGCTACTTCTCCAGCGATCTGACCAATTCCAACCACCGATACAGCACCGTTTGGGTTGCGCTCGGCACCACCAAATGTAGCCTCGGCTACCTGCACCATTTGCTGCGGGAGATTCAGAATGAGGCTGCCAACCTGACCAAGACTGAATACTGCTTGATCGTAGATGTAGCCAGCGTCTTGACGCACCCTCTCATTGCCAAAAACAATGCCCAATACCGTTCTAGCTTCAAGCTGCGGATTGCCCTCAGAGTCAACCAGTACCTGTCCGTTTGAGTCGATTATTGGCCGCATTGCGGTGGTTGGAGAGATTTGCAATTCAACTGTTTGACCACCCCGTAAAACCTCAATGAGCGCCACTTGTTCGGCTGGTAACTCCTTGATGAGCAGAGCCATGTCGGCCCCGGTTTGCCCATTGATGGCAATTATTTCGTCGGCAACCTGCAGCCCAGCGGCCAAGGCAGGGCTTGGCGATTGGGCCGGGTCGCAGTCAGTTACATCAATCACGGTTGTGGCAATACAAGGTGAGACTTGGGCAATCACATTGTTGCGCTGCTGAATTCCTATGCCACCCAAAACCAAGATCAACAGCAAAGCTCCCAAAACAAGGTTCATAAATGGCCCACCAAACATGATGACCATGCGCTTATAGACCGGCAATTGGTAGAACTTGCGATTGGCGTCTGCGGGGGTTTCATGCTCTGAGTGAGCGGTGCGAGCCTGTGCAATCATGTCGGCAAAGAAACCCACTTTTTTGGTGGCATCGGCAGAAGTTTTGCCTGCACCTGCGACTTTTTTAGCAGGCGGATACATGCCAATCATGCTGATAAAACCGCCGAGCGGAATCAGCTTGACTGCGTACTGAGTTTCTCCGCGCTTGAATTTGAACAGCGTTGGGCCAAACCCAATGGCATAGGTGGGCACTTTCACGCCAAATTTCTTAGCTGGCAGCAGATGCCCAAGCTCGTGCAGGCCAATCGAAAAACCAATGCCAAGGGCAATAAAAAGGATTCCGCCCAGATACCAGAGTGTTTCAGTCACGTTAGAAACCTATCGCCAGACCCTGACAATTGACTGAGGCTAGCAAGCGGTAACCATCGAGGCTTGAGCGCGGTCGCGGGCCCACTTTTCAGCTGCCAAAACCCCATCCAGAGTTAAGGTCTTTTCAGGCTCATGGGCTTCAACTACGCGCTTGATGAGGTCAACAATCTGATTGAACCCAATGCGCCGTTCGTGGAACGCCTCGACCGCTTCTTCGTTGGCCGCGTTATAAACCGCCGGGTAGGTAAGTCCAGCTTTGCCAACCTGCCGGGCAAGCTTAACCGCCTCAAAAACTGACTCGTTAAGTGGCTCGAAGTTCCAGGTCGACGCCTGTCGCCAATCGCACGCAGGTGCAACATTTGGAACCCGCTCTGGCCAAGAGATGCCAAGCGCGATAGGTAATTTCATGTTTGGCGGCGAGCACTGGGCAATCACGGAACCATCAACAAACTCAACCATTGAGTGCACAACAGACTGCGGGTGCACGGTTACGTCGATGCGATCAAAAGGAACATCGAAAAGCAGGTGGGCTTCAATCAACTCAAGACCTTTGTTGACCAGGGTAGCTGAGTTGGTGGTGACCACCTTTCCCATAACCCAGGTTGGGTGCGCCAGGGCTTGCTCGGGCGTAACCTCGTCTAGCGCTTCACGGCTCCAACCACGAAATGGGCCACCAGAAGCAGTCAAAATCAACTTTCGAACCTCAGATTTTTGCCCACTCAGAAGGCACTGAGCTAGAGCAGAATGCTCGCTATCGACTGGGACGATTTGCCCCGGTGCTGCGGCATCAGTGACCAAGCGCCCACCGACTATCAAGGATTCTTTGTTGGCTAAGGCCAGAGTTTTGCCGCTCTTGAGCGTTGCCAACGTTGGCGCCAAACCAATCGAGCCAGTGATGCCATTGACCACAACGTCGGCATCGGTTTCTAGAACCAAATCAGTCGCGGCTTGAGCACCCAGCACCGCGCGCGAAACCCCAAACTCTTTGGCCTGCTTTGCCAGTAAATCCGAGTTTGAACCAGCGGCCAAGCCGACCACTTCAAACCGGTCTGGATTAGCAGCAATGACCTCTAAAGCCTGGGTACCAATCGACCCGGTGGAACCCAAAATAATTACGCGACGCATGCTTCAATCTTGCCATTACCTACGAGTTTGAAGTTGGAGCCAAGAACCAATGATCAGAGCCTTAGACTTTTAGATATGAGCGAGTTCCCAATCGCGCAAGAGCGCAAAGTTGTCACTGCAATCCCTGGCCCTAAGTCGCAAGAACTCCATGCCCGCCGCATGGATGCGGTCTCAGCCGGAGCCGGAGCAGCACTTCCGGTCTACATCGAGGCAGCCCACGGTGCAATCGTGGTTGATGCTGATGGTAACCAACTAATCGACCTCGGTTCCGGAATTGGTGTTACCACAATCGGCCACACCAACCCGGCGGTCGTTGCGGCGGTTCAAGAGCAGGTTGCCAAGCTAACCCACACGCTTTTCACTTTGACCCCTTACGAGAACTACGTAGAGGTATGTGAGTTTCTAAACAAGTACACCCCGGGTAACTTCAAAAAGAAGTCGGTTCTATTCAACTCAGGCGCAGAAGCCGTTGAGAATGCCGTAAAGATTGCGCGCAAGGCCACCCGCAAAAACGGCATCGTGGTATTTGACCACGCCTACCACGGCCGCACAAACCTAACTTTCTCAATGAACTTCAAGGCAGCCCCGTACGGCAACGGTTTTGGTCCAACTGCGGCCAGCATTCAGCACGTACCTATGTCATACCCATACCGCGATCCTCAGGGAATGACTGGTGAGGAGGCAGCGCAGCGCGCCATCAACTACATCGAAAAGCGCGTAGGCGTCGAAGACCTTGCTGCCATCGTGATTGAACCTATTCAGGGCGAGGGCGGATTTATCGTTCCTGCCCCAGGGTTCTTGAGAACTTTAAGCCAGTGGGCCCGCGCCAACGGCGTGATCGTGGTTGCCGACGAAGTTCAGTCAGGCGTTGCCAGAACCGGAAAGTGGTTTGCTAGCGAGTGGGAAGAAGGCTTTGAGCCTGACCTATTCACGATTGCCAAAGGTATCGCCGGCGGTATGCCAATTTCGGCTGTCACCGGCCGCGCAGAAATCATGGACGCTTCACACCCTGGTGGCCTCGGCGGAACTTTCGGTGGCAACCCGGTTGCCGCTGCTGCAGCAGTTGCGGTTCTAAAGCAGATTGAGGCCGGCGGCGTGATTGAACGCGCGGCAGCCATCGAAACCGTTCTACGAGAGCGCCTAGAGGCTCTCAAAGCAAAGTACCCAGTCATTGGTGAGATTCGCGGCCACGGCGCCATGCTGGCGATCGAGCTTATCGAGCCGGGAACACTGAACCCAAACAAGGCTGCGGTTGATTCACTAGTCAAGCACTGCCACAACAACGGTGTTCTCGTTTTGAATGCGGGAACCTACTACAACGTGATTCGTTTCTTGCCGCCGCTGGCGATCAGCGATGCACTGCTAAACGACGCCATGGATGTTTTGGAAGCCGGCCTAGCCGCTCTATAAAAAGACAAAACACTTGGGGCCCCGATTGCGATAATCGGGGCCCCAAGTGTTTAACAAGGCTTACTGAACTTTCTTGAGGCGCTTGGCTTTGACCGACGCCCTGATCTGCACCACTAGCACGATAGCGATAGCCAATAGGAATACTGCCGAACCCACCACGTTTGCCTCGGCTGGCACACCACGGGTGGCCGCTGCGTAGATGAAGATTGGGAACGTGGTTACTGCTTGACCACCGTTGAAGTAGGTGATGATGAAGTCATCGAAACTCAAGGCAAATGACAGCAGAGCCGCTGCGGCGATGCCCGGCATAAGTAACGGCAGAGTGATCTTGCGGAAGACAGCGCTTGGGCTACCGTACAAGTCGCGACCTGCCTCTTCGAGGGCTGGGTCTAGCGTCTGCACTCGTGCTTTGACCGTGACCACTACAAACGAGAGACAAAACATTACGTGGGCCAGAATGATGGTCAGGTACCCCTGGCCTAGGCCGATGTTGAAGAACTCTGCCGCTAGGCCCGACCCCATAACGACCTCTGGTGTTGCCATCGGCAGAAAGAGACCCAGGCTAATGAATTTGCGGCCCTTGAACTTATAGCGGACCAAAGCAATAGCAATCATGGTGCCCAGAATGGTGGCGGCTACGGTAGAGATACCGCCAATTAGCACCGAGCTTCCGACAGCCTCGCAAACCCCCTGGCGCTCGCAAACCTTAGTCCAGTTGTCGAATGTGAAGCCCTGCCACTGGGCATTTGACTTGGTTGAGTCATTGAATGAGAACGCGATTGTGTAGACAATCGGAATGAGCAGAAATGCAAAGCCGATGACCGCATAGATCGGCAAAACCAAACCTCGAAGTTTGAACCGTTTCACAGCAGGTCCTCACTTCCGGTGCGCTTTACATACACGCCAACAATCACCAAAATAACCGCCATCAGTGCCACCGAAAGCGCCGATGCAATTGGCATGTTCTGCTCACTGATGTACTTAGATTCAATAACGTTTCCAAGCATCTGCGTCTGCGCTGATCCAAGGAAGTTCTTGCTGGCGTTGACGTAGTCACCCGCCATCGGAATAAAGGTCAGGAGTGTACCCGAAATGATTCCTGGCATCGAAAGCGGAAGAGTGACCTTTGTGAAAACTTTGCGTGGGCTAGCGTAAAGGTCTCCCCCAGCCTCAAGCAGCCGAACGTCAAGCTTTTCGAGGGTGGTGTACAACGGCAGGGTCATGAACGGAATGAAGTTGTAGGTCAATCCAAAAACCACGGCAAACGGCGTGCCAATAATGTACTGATCCGGTGCCAACCAGCTCAGATCCTGCAGAGTCTTCACAATCCAAGACTCATTAGAGAAGATCTGTGACCAAGCAAGAGTGCGAAGCAAGAAGCTGATAAAGAATGGGGCAATTACCAGCGTCACCAGCATGCGCTGCAATAGCGGCCGGCTGCGCAATTTCACACCGATGAAGTATGCCAGCGGGTAACTGATCAATAATGCGGCCAGCGTGGCAATCAG
>JBEEOK010000053.1:0-10491 GCA_041191645.1 Actinomycetota bacterium
TTTTTTACCGCCGAGAATTACGGCCGAGTTGCCCCGTTTAACGATGTGCTGCTCTACGGATGGTGGCTTTTCAACATGCAAGGCGGTGACCTGCTCGGCATTTCGACTGATTGGGTCTACCCGTACCCAGCTTTGGTTCCTATGTTTTTGGCCATGGTTTTGGGGGCAGGTCAAAACATTCTGGCTGGCTGGGTGCTACTTCTTTTTCTGCTTAACACGCTACTGATAGGCCAACTTATCGATTGGGGTAGGGCCGGTCGTGAGACCCTCACGGCTGCATGGTTCTGGCTCGCTTTCATTCTGCTGCTTGGCCCAGTAGCTATTGGTCGCATCGATGCTGTTGCAACTGCGATAGCCGGTTTCGGGCTAATAGCTATTTCAAGAAACCGCTTTTCTCAGGCCATGGTCTATTTCACTTTGGGTGCGTGGGTGAAAATCTGGCCGGTGGCAATGGCTCTTGGTCTATTTATCTCTCGTGTTGGCCGAGTTGCTCTTTTCAGGGCAGCAATTATTGTGGTGGGTTCGGTCTTTGGGTTTGGGCTTCTGCTTGGCGGCGGCGCATCTTTGCTCTCGTTTGTTTCCACGCAGGGCACTCGAGGCATCCAGATTGAGGCTCCGGTTGCCACGTTTTGGCTATGGGATGCCAAGTTGGGGTCATCAGGGTCGGGTATTTATTTTGATCAGCAACTTTTGACGAATCAGGTTTCAGGGCCATGGGTGGCAGAGGTTTCTCAGTTGATGACAATTGCCATGGCGGTAGCACTGGTGATTACGGCTCTCCTTGGTTGGCGGGCCTTCAAGGCTGGAGTTGACTCGAATAAGTTGCTGGCTGCCGTGGCTCTAACCGCGGTACTAGACCTAATTGTTTTCAATAAGGTTGGGTCGCCCCAGTTCATGGGTTGGTTGGCAGTGCCAATAATGGCGGCCATCATCTTTGATCTCGATGGTTGGAAAGTGCCGATGATTTCAGGCTTGGCATTGGCAGGCGTCACTTTCATGATTTATCCGCTTTATTACCTTGACCTGATGGGTCTGGGTTGGCTAAGTATTGGCCTATTGACTGTTAGAAATATTGGTCTAGTACTGCTGCTGATTTGGGCAAATCGAAAACTAATCGCCTTGGTTGCAAAACCTGGGCTAGTTTGAGTCCTCAGCCTCGAGCAGTTCGGTAATCATCGGGCCAACGATGTCACGTTCAATTAGGAAACCGTCGTGACCATAAGCAGATTCAATGGTTCTCAGGCCACCACCCACGAGCTCGCTACCAATGTGTTCAGCGATCAGGGCCTGATCTTGGATAGGGAATAAACGGTCTGAAGAGATTCCAACTACGAGTGCGAGCGCCTTGATAGTTGAAAGGGCAGCGGCGACTCCACCGCGGCCACGACCCACATCGTGTGAATTCATGGCTTCGACCAGGGTGATGTAACTGTTGGCATCAAAACGGCGAGTGAACTTATTTCCATGGAAGTCGAGATAGCTTTCAACTGCAAAACGACCGCCGCCACCCATTGGGCTGACGCCAGACTGCCAACTACGGGCAAACCTGTCATTCAGCTCACCTGGTGAGCGATAGTTAATAAGGGCCATGCGGCGCGCCAAAGCCAAACCACGGTGCGGGCCAAAACCAGCCTTGGCATCGTAGTAATTGCCATCGTTGAACGCAGGGTCTGTCTTGATTGCTTCTACTTGCACTGAGTTCAAGGCAATTTGGTCAGCCGTCGAAACGGCAGGTGCAGCAATTACGGCAATCTTGCGCACTTCGTCTGGGTAGGTAATGGCCCACTCAAGAACATGCATGCCACCCATTGAGCCACCGATGATTGCAGCCCATTTCTTAATGCCGATCGCGTGGGCAAACTCATGCTGAGCATGCACCTGGTCGCGAATGGTCAAATACGGGAACATGGCGCCGTACTCGCGCCCGGTTGAATCAAGTGATGAAGGGCCGGTGGTGCCCTGGCAACCGCCGAGAATGTTAGGAACTACGACGTAGTACTTATTCGTGTCAATAGCTAGGCCTGGGCCGATAAGGTCGCTCCACCAACCCTCGGTTGGGTGCTGTTTGCTGGCCGGACCGGCAGCGTGCGAGTCACCGGTTAGTGCGTGCAGCACCAAAATTGCATTGCTGTGTTCATGATTCAACTGTCCCCAGGTCTCGAAGGCCACTCGAACCTGGCTCAAAACGCGCCCACTCTCGAACTTGAGGTTAGAAAGGGGAGCGAATTGACGGTCGCCCGCTGGGTCACCGTCGCGCCAAGCACCAGTAGCGGGTGGGCGGCCGATTAGTTGACGGCTTAGCTCATCCGTGATGAATGATGACGGGACGGTGTCCTCAGGGGTTTGAAATTCCATAGAGGTTTAAGCCTATCGGCTTGCCTCTACTTTGCTGCTTCGAAAGCGGTTTCTAGATCTGCGATTAGGTCCCCCACAGACTCCAGGCCAACTGACAAACGGATTAGCCCAGGAGTCACACCTGAGGTCAACTGCTGCTCTGGTGTCAGTTGTGAGTGTGTAGTTGATGCTGGGTGAATTACCAGAGAACGCACATCACCGATGTTTGCCACGTGGCTAAAGAGGTTTAGCCCGTCAACAAACTTGGCACCAGAGGTAACCCCGCCCTTGATCTCGAACGAGACAATTGCACCCGCACCCTTAGGTGAGTACTTTTGGGCGGCAGCATGCCATGGTGAGGTTGGCAAACCGGCATAGTTCACACTCTCAACCTGTGGGTGCTTGATCAGCCACTCGGCAATTTTCTGCGCGTTTGAAACGTGGCGCTCAACTCGTAGGCTCAGAGTCTCGATTCCCTGGATTAGCTGCCAAGCGCTAGCAGGTGCAATTGAAGCACCAATGTCGCGTAGCAACTGGACTCTGGCTTTGATGATGTAGGCAATGCCATCGCCCAGGGCCTGGCTGTAGTTGACTCCGTGGTAAGACGGGTCTGGTGTAGTTAGGCCCGGGAATTTGTCTGACTTGCTCCACTCAAACTTTCCACCGTCGACAATTACGCCGGCAACCACAGTGCCGTGCCCGCCCAAGAATTTGGTAGCCGAGTGCAAGACAATGTCGGCGCCAAACTCGATCGGACGAATCAAGTACGGGGTCGCAACCGTGTTGTCAACAATAAGCGGAACGCCATTCTTGTGTGCCACCTCAGAAACGCCGGTGATGTCCAGAATTGAAACCTTTGGGTTTCCAATGGTTTCTGCAAAGAAGGCCTTGGTGTTTGGTTTTACAGCTGCTTGCCACTCAGCCAGGTCATCCTGGTTCTCGACAAAAGTAGTGGTGATGCCCAGTTTTGGCAGGGTGTACTTGAACAGGTTGTAGGTTCCGCCATAGATGCTAGATGAAGCCACAATGTGGTCTCCCGCCTCGGCGATGTTCAGAATGGCAAAGGTTTCAGCAGCCTGACCAGACGAAAGGAGCAGTGCCGCAGTTCCACCCTCAAGGGCCGCAATTCGCTTTTCTGCAACGTCCTGGGTTGGGTTCATAATTCGGGTGTAAATGTTGCCAAATTCAGCAAGTCCAAACAGCTTTGCCGCGTGTTCACTTGAATTGAATGTGTAGGCAGTGGTTTGGTAAATCGGGGTAACGCGTGCGTTGGTAGTTGGGTCAGGTGCCGAACCGGCGTGAATCTGTGCGGTTTCAAAGCCCCAGTTGCTTGGATCCGTGCTCATTTGTTCCTCCAGAATTAGTTTGCAACCCGAAAATTTATCTGTTTTCGCGAAGAATGTGTGTCTACATTACGAGTAATCTCGTGTCGCTAGAACACCAGGTGAAACAGACCGTAATCTGAGGCATACGCTTAAGACATGTTTTTCGAGCAAATGCACCCCACCTGGCAGGATGCCTTGGCTTCAAGCCGGCCGTTGTTGGAGTCTCTCGAAGAAAAAGTTCTTGCTCGGTCAACGGATATGGTGCCCGAGATTGGCAATGTGATGAAGGCTTTTGACTTGCCGCTCGATCAAGTTCGCGTTCTAATCGTGGGGCAGGACCCTTACCCAACTGCTGGGCATGCTATTGGGCTCTCATTCGCGGTGTCGCCAGATGTCAAGCCGCTACCGCGGAGCCTAAAAAACATGATGATTGAGCTCCGCGATGATCTGGGTCGAGGCGTTTCAGCCGAGGGCGATCTGCGCAGGTGGGTCGATCAGGGGGTCCTTCTGCTGAACCGCCACCTGACCACTGATCTGTCCGAGCCCGGTGCTCACTCCGGGCTAGGCTGGGCTGAATTCACCGACCGGGTAATTGCCGTGCTCAATCGAAAACTTGGCCGAAACTTGGTGGCTGTGCTGTGGGGGAATCAGGCTCAGGAGCTTCGAAGTGCTCTTTGTGACTGCACGGTTATTGCATCGGCTCACCCGAGCCCGTTGTCGGCTCGACGAGGTTTCTTTGGTTCGAAGCCTTTTTCCAAAACTAATGACGCTCTCGTGCAAGCGGGTTTGCCACCGATTGATTGGTCCTGCTAGAAAGGCATCATGGCGTTAGATTCTGAATCCCGGTGGCGGTTGGTTCGCCTTAAGCGCGCCAAGGGAGAACAACCGGATCCAAATGTCATCACGATTCAGGCGGCTACCTTAGAAGACATTCCTCAGTGTGCCGAGATTTATAACTACTACATTCGCAACAGCGTGGTCACCTTCGACGAAGACGCTATGACCCTTGAGCAATGGCGAGAAAAGTTTCGTTGGTTAACCAGCATCGACATGCCATTTCTGGTCGCTAAGTCATCCGGTGGTCAAACTCTTGGGTTCGCCTATGTGGGGCCTTGGCGTCAAAAAGCTGCTTACCGTCGCACCGTGGAGGATTCAATTTATCTGCGGCCAGCGGCAATCGGCAAGCGAGTCGGAACCAAGTTGCTGGGTGAACTAATTGAGCAATCCCGGGCTGCCGGTATCAAGGAAATCGTCGCGGTGATTTCAGATAAGGGCGCCGAGTCATCGATTGCATTGCACGAGCGTTTTGGCTTCAAACACCAAGGTCACCTGGGTAAAGTTGGCTTCAAGTTTGGCCGCTGGTTGGGCACAATCCTAATGCAAAAGAGCCTGTAGTCCTCAGGGTATTGTCAGCCTTTCGCAATAGGCTTGAAGCATGAGAATCAAGCGGGGAGCCCTGGCGGGCATCATGGCTGCCGTTGTCTCCATCGCAACGTTGATTCCCGCTCAAGGGGCCGAAGCGGTAACTTATAAATCAGCAAGTGCGGTTAGGTCGCTAAAGAGTGCAGATGCTTGGTTGTCTACTTCACCAAGAACACCACGCATCAAATTAAGCTGGGTCAAGCCTGCCTATACCTATAGCGCCACAATCGTGGGTTACGCCATTCAGTCCAAGCTCACCGGAGTAGACAGCGCCACCTGGAAAACTTTGGTTTCAAATACCAAGTCCACAGCCACTTCAGCCATAGTCTCTTCAGGCCTAACGTTGGGTGTAAACCAGACTTTTAGGGTTCGTGCCATCACAAAGCGTTATTCCAAAACGCTTTGGGGCGCCTACTCAGACACCTCAACCCGCAAGCCAACTGGCAAGCCATCTAACCCAATACTTTTAGGTGACAATTCGGTGGTTCCGGGATCTTCGGGAACCTACACAGCGGTTTGGGCACCTCAAAGCGCTTCGCAAACTGGCGGCCTGCAAGTCACCTATACGGCCACCGCATCGCTTAACGGCGCATCGGTTTCTTCATGTCAATTGGTTACTCGGGTTGAGGCAGAAGACGCTGCCAACCGATTGCGCTCTTGTGAAATTCCAGCGCTTTCAACCAATCAGGCATACAAGATTTCCTTGGCGGTCAAGAATTATCGCGGTTCAGGGTCAAACACCGATCAAAGCATCCCCGCTGACTCGCTCTTCGGTTTGCAGTGGTACCTGGGTGAGTCAAATGGTGTGTCGGCCACTCGGGCCTGGACCGCTACAAAGGGTTCAACGTCGGTGGTAGTTGCAGTTCTTGACAGCGGTATCACCAAGCACGCCGACCTAGACGGGCAGGTCGTCTCAGGGTATGACTTTGTTGCGAATCGTGACACCGCACCATCCGGTGATGGTGACGGATGGGACAGTGACGCGACTGATACCGGGAATCCATTGGAAGACCCAAATAATCAAGAAGATAATGCACAATGGCACGGCACCCACGTTGCTGGAATTATCGCGGCCCGTCAAGATTCGGCCGGCATAGTTGGGTTGGCTCCTCGGGTAAAGATTCAGCCAGTGCGCGTAATTGGCCCAAGCGGAGGAAACCTGTGCGATCTCTCTTATGCCATTCGTTGGGCTGCTGGCGTTTCCTATGAGGCGCTGCCGGGCTGCGATTCCTTTAGCGGAGTTCCGGTCAATAAAACACCTGCCCGAGTTATCAATATTTCATTAGAGGCGAACGGTTACTGCCCCTCTATTTTGCAGAATGCCATCAACGCCGCCCAGGACCGCGGGGCAATTCTGGTGGCGGCTGCAGGCAATTCGGCAGTAGCCAATTCGACAGTGTCGCCAACCAGCTGCCAAGGGCCAATTTCAGTGGGCGCAACTGACTATTCAGGCGATAAAACTAGTTACACAAACTACGACGTTGATATTTCTGCGCCAGGCGGAACCTACCAAACTTTCGCCGGTGCCCCAAGCCTGGCGAGCTACGGCTCTTATAACGGGACCATTTTGTCAACCTGGAATACAGGGCAGGCTGGGCCTGTGGCTGGCACTTATCTAGGGGTTTCGGGAACCAGTATGGCCGCTCCGGTGGTCTCTGGAATCGTGGCGTTGATGGTATCCATCAGGCCCAAAGCCACTTATGCGCAGATCGCCTCCGCGCTCATTGAATCAGCAAGGCCTTTTGAGCAGGGCACTGACTGTTCTGTCTTAGGCAATTGCGGATCAGGCATTGCCAACGCGGCAGAAGCTCTGAGGTACTTGGTCTTCGATATCGGGTAGAGCCTGCTAAGCAGGGCTCTTAACTACTTCAATCTTTGTAATGCGTGAGCGCAAGATGCTCATGGCGTCGTCGGTCATGCCGTCATCGGTAACCAGAATGTTGGCGTCTTCGAGTCGAGCAAAAGTACTGAAACCCATCTCGCCCCATTTGGTGTGGTCAGCCAAAACTACAAGCTTTCTTGCTTGATTCAAAACCGCACGGTTTGTTTCGGCCTCAATGAGATTTGGTGAGCTAAACCCCGCGTGCGGGTGCATTCCGTGCGTGCCCATAAAGACTGTGTCTAAGTTAAAGTCAGCAAATGCGTTAACCGCAATTTGCCCAACAAAAGAGTCGGTTGGGGTTCTGATTCCGCCGGTCAAAATAACTGTCTGATCGCTGCGGCCCTCGCGGTGCAAAAAGTCAGAAACCGGTAGTGAGTTGGTTACCACGGTTAGCAGGGGAACATCAGCAAGTTTTTTCGCCAGCGCGTAGACCGTGCTTCCACCCATCAGTGCAATAGCTGCACCCGGCTGCACCAACGTTGCCGCCCGAGATGCAATTGCATCCTTATTCACAGATTCCAACAAAGACTTGGCGGTGAATGGTGGTTCGCTAATCGAGCTTGAGCCAATGGCCGTTGCGCCACCATGCACTTTGTCGACTAGGCCCTGTTCGGCGAGTAGGTCAATGTCGCGTCGCACGGTCATTTCAGACACATTTAGCTCTTCAGCTAGTTCAGAAATGCGCGCGGCACCGCGGTCGGCCACCTCTTTGAGGATGAGGCCTTGTCGTTGGGCGGCTAGCAATTGATCTTTTCCTTTGGCTGCATATGTTTGGTCTTGCACATCTAACTCTAAGAGCAAAAGATAACGAAAGTAACGAATGTTGTAACGACTTGATTACTTTTGTTCATTTTTGTGAAGTTTTGTAAACGCTTTCCGATAGCGTGAACTCATCAACAAGAACTAGGAGTTATTTTGGCTAAAACGGTTGCGGTACGCAGAAAGAGTAAGAGTGATTTTCTTACTGCCATTCCGTTCATTGCTCCGGCCTTTCTAGGTCTTTTGGTATTTGTTTTGATTCCAGGTGCTCGTGGTGTTTACCTGAGCTTCACTGAATACAACATCTTCCGCCCTGCAGAGTTCACTGGCCTAGAGAACTACCAGCGCATGTTTGCCGATGAGCGCTTCTGGAATGCCCTTTGGGTAACCCTTCAGTACGTTGTCATCAACATTGGCTTCCAAACCGTGCTTGCCCTTGGTCTTGCCGTTCTACTTCACCGCTTCACAAAATCGGTGGTAATTCGCGGAATCGTGCTTTTGCCTTACCTAATCTCCAACGTAATTGTTGCCATGGTTTGGTACTGGCTACTTGACTACAACCTAGGTTTTGTGAACTCAGCGCTGCAGTTCTTCAACATCGATAAAGTCACCTTCTTCTCGGGTGAGCTCGCAATGCCAACCATCGCGATGATCAATGTCTGGCGCCACCTTGGCTACACCGCACTGCTGATTTTTGCTGGTCTGCAAGCTATTCCAAAGGACATCTATGAGGCCTCGGCGATCGACGGTGCCGGGGAATGGCGTACATTCCGCAGCATCACCCTGCCACTGCTTCGCCCAGTCATGGCTTTCGTCATGGTCATCACGGTGACCGGTTCATTCCAAATCTTCGACACCATCGCAGTTACCACCGGCGGTGGCCCAATCCACGCCACCCGTACTTTCAGCATCTTGATTGCTGACACTGCCTGGGGTAATAACGAGTTCGGTTACGCAGCTGCCATCTCGGTTGCGTTGATGGTCATGCTTTCCCTAATCGCTTACGCACAAACCAAGCTTTTGGGTGCTAACCAATCAGATATGGACCGATAGTCATGAGTCTTCTAAAGCTAAAGGCAAAGAGTCAGCGCGAACAGCCTGACGAGGTTCAGTCACAGAGCGTGCCAGCCCGCGTTGTAGGTTACATCCTGCTAACCATTGCCGTCTTGGCCACTCTGTTCCCGATTTACTGGATGCTTCGCACCGCGCTTAGCCTGACCAAGACTTTGTTCAGTGACCCATTCAGCATTCTTCCGGTGAACTTCACCTGGGGTGGTTTTGAGCGTGTGCTTGGTCTTGCCAGCACCGCCGATGCAATTGCCGAGGGTGGTTCAGGGGCCAGCCTAAACTTTGGTCAGTTTGCCTTGAATTCGATCATTGTTTGTACCGTGGTAACTGTCTCACAGGTGCTGTTTAGCGCCGCCGCTGCCTATGCCTTCTCGATTCTCAAGTTCAAGGGTCGCGACGCGCTGTTCTTTGTCTTCCTGATCTCGCTAACTGTGCCGGGTATCTTCTTGGTTCTGCCAAACTACCTATTGATTCGCGAACTTGGTCTGCTAAACACCTTGCTGGGTATCATGCTGCCAAACCTCTTGATGTCTCCGTTTGCCATCTTCTTCTTGCGCCAGTTCTTCTTGGGCACCAACCTCAGCATTATTGAGGCCGCAATCATCGATGGTGCCTCGCACATTCGCATTTTCTTCAAGATTGTTGCCCCGCTGGCTTGGCCTCAGATCATCACCCTGGGAATCTTGCAATTCATCAACTACTGGAATGACTACCTATGGCCGTTCTATGTGGGATCTGGCAAGGCCAGTTCTACCGTTTTGACCGTTGGGCTTGGAGTCTTCAAGTCGCAAACCCCTCAGGGTAGCCCTGACTGGGGAGGCCTTATGGCCGGCGCGCTTGTGGCTGCAATCCCAATGGTTCTACTCATGATCTTCTTCGGAAAGAAGATCGTGGGATCCATCCAAGCTTCTGGAGTGAAGTAGAAAATACAACACCTCAGGAAACCCGTTCGTAAGAACGAACCAAAGGCTGCCTACTAGCTGCCGAAAACAAACAAAAAGGAAAATTCAATGAAGAAGATTATGAAGAAGGCTGTAGCAGTAGCTGCAGTAGCATCTCTTCCTCTAGTGCTAGCTGGTTGTGCTCCAGAAGCAGCAGCGCCTGAGGCAAGCGGCACCATCACCTACGGTCTGTGGGACTCAAACCAGCTTCCTGCTTACCAGCAGTGTGCTGATGACTTCACCGCAGCCAACCCAGACATCAAGGTCGAGATCGAGCAGATTGGTTGGGACGACTACTGGAAGAAGGTTAACGCTGGATTCGTTTCAGGCGATGGCTACGACGTATTCACCTCACACCTTGCTTTCTACCCAGAGTTCGTTGCTAACGGCACCATCTTGTCACTTGACGAGTACATTGCCCGTGACGGCGTAGACGTAGACAACACCTACCAGCCAGGTCTTGCTTCACTATGGACCTCACCTGAGGGTGTTCAGTACGGTCTACCAAAGGACTTTGACACCATCGCTTTGTTCTACAACAAGCAGCTAACCGACGCAGCTGGCGTAGACATGAGCAACCTTGACTGGAACCCAACTGACGGTGGAACCTACGAGAAGGCAATCGCACACCTAACCGTTGACAAGAACGGCGTACGTGGCGACGAGGCTGGCTTCGACAAGTCAAACGTTAAGACCTACGGCATCTGGATGGAAGGCTCAGGCGGTGGCGATGGCCAGACTCAGTGGTCATTCCTTGCAG
>JBEEOK010000054.1:0-17303 GCA_041191645.1 Actinomycetota bacterium
GCTGGTGTGCTTAGTGAATACATGACGGCACCAACCGGAGAAAAATACCTTATTCAGGACGGCACCAAGCGTCAGATCTTTGATGCAGCCTCTTCGCAGACCATCGGTCTGCCAGCCCTGTCCCCGGTAAATGCCACTGCATTTGCCTGGATGCCAATAGGCAAGCCGGTCATTCGCGACAAGATTTTGTTTGCCAGTGAGACCGCAGGCGAGAAGATTTTGCACGTAGATGGAGTGGCCTACTCGGTAGCCAACACCACCGCAAGCGAACTGTCGCTGGGCAACGTATTTGAAGCGTCAAGTTTGAAGCTTCCGGCTAAGGCACTAGAGCCAATCATGTCTGACGCGCCTCTCAAGCCGATTGTGGTTGACCCATCTGGGCAGCAGTACATTTTGACCTCGGCCGGTGCCCGAAAAATTGAGCCGGGCAAAAAGCTAATTGAAAATGCCACGCCGGTTTCGGCTAACTTTATTGCCGCCTTTGCTCAGAGCACCGCCAGCGCACTGCCTGCAACAGTGTTCGTAAAGGCTGCCGGAACAACGGCCATTTACCTTGTGGAAAGCGGTGGCAAGCGTCAGCTATTGACCACTGCCGATCGCGCCAAGTTTGCGCCGCTCATGACCAAGACCAGTGTTGAGTCGTTGTCAGCATCGGCGCTGGCTCAAATTCCAACCACCACCCCAGTTATCACGCCGGGCACCTTTGTGAAAGACAGTTCAACCGGCAAAACCTATTTGGTTGACACCCTGAGCCGGGCTGTGCTGGTGCCAAACACCAACCAGGCTGCACTGTTGGGGTTGGACTCACCAAAGGTTTTCAATGCGTCGCAACTGGCGGGCTACACCAAGGGTGCGGCGCTCAAGAACAACAAACTTAAGTGCGGAACACAGACCTACCTAACCATTTCTGGCGCGCTTTACCCAGTCACTGATGCATTTGCGGTCGAGTACCCAGCAGGCGCGTTGCCAATGAGCGCGATTTCTTGTGCCGGCTTTGAGAAGTCAACCAAGGCCGCTGGTGTGTTCATCAAAACCACCGACACGCAAAAGATTTACTACATTCAAGATGGCAAAAAGCGTCTGATTAGTGGGCCTAATTACCTTGCAAAAAAGCAGTCCTCGCCGTCTTATGTAACCGTCGGCCCTTATTTCGCATCGTTGATTCCAACCGGTACGCCAGTTGCTACCGATGAAGTGCTTGCCCTGACTGGCGCATCGACCGGAAACGTAACCGAGCCATCAGCCCCATCGCCGTCGCCTTCAACTCCGGCACCAACACCAACTCCAACGGTGACTCCAAGTCCAAGCCCAACAGCATCGGGTGCCTTTGCAGTTGGAAGTTTCGTGAAGAACGCCTCTAGCCAAAAGACCTACTGGATTGATGTCAATCGTAGGGCTGTACTGATTCCAAATGAGAGCCAAGCGGTGTTGCTAGGCCTGCCTGCACCAACTGCAGTTTCGGCTGAACAACTGGAAGGGTATGCCTTTGGTGCAGTCGTCAAGAGCGGCAAGATCAAGTGCGGCACCCAGGTTTACTTGACTGTCACCGGAACCCTTTACCCAATTTCATTAGCTCACGCGGCCGAATATGCTGGCGGTGCACTAACCGTTAGCGCTGAGGCTTGTGCTGGCCTAAACAAGAGCAGCACACCTGGTGGCCTGTTCATTAGAACCGCAGACCAGCAGATTTACCAGGTGCAAGATGGCAACAAGAAGGCCATCACCGGGTCTGAATACTGGTCACTAAAGCGTTCTCTGGGTAGCCCAGGTTTCGTTTACGTGGGCCCGTACTTCGCATCATTGATGCCGACTGTCTAGTCTCTTGGTTTTAGCTTCAGGACCGGTTTCTTAGCCCAAAAAGCAATACGGGTTCGTTTAGCCGAACGGCCACGGGGTTCAAGCAGCTCTTCTGACTCATTCACCTTGATTGCGAACAGCGTCAGTAACACCCAGCCAATCTCAATCAACATGCGGCTCTCAGTGAGGCTCCAAACGGATAGCCCCATGAAAACCAAGATTGGCCAGAGGTAGAGCGCGCTGGTGTGACGCACGGCAAGCCGCCAAAGTTTAACAAAGGTAATCAAAAGCAGAACAGCAAACAGGATTGCCCCAATTGCGCCCAACTGCATTAGAACATCTAGGTAGGCATTGTGCGCTTGGTAGTAGGGCACGTTCTTGATGACCACGAGACCTTCGTAAGGCTTGACCCCTGGCACCCAGTGGCTAATCCAGCCCCATCCCAACCATGGTCTCTGTTCGATCAGGCCGAGCACCAATTTCCAGATTCCGCTCCGCCCAGTCATGTCTGGGCTCTTTCCGAAAAATTCAAACACTTCGGCTCGGTAGAAGAAGGTGATGATTGCGGCGGTTCCGGCGCTGGCCCAGGCAATCCGGTAGTAGCGGTGTCTGGTGTCTCGGTCTTTGCCCTCAGCCGAGATCGATACCACAGCGGCCACAGCAACCGCAGCCAAGGCAAAGCCAATGCCCGCTGATTTGGCTGCATAAACGCAATAAAGAGCCATGCCAATGCTCAAGAAGCTGACCCCGCGTTTAGAAGCAATAATCGCGTATTCGACTGCGAACACAATTAGGCCGACCATTGCGGCAAAAGCCAAGAGGTTTGAATTGCCCACAATGCCTTGAATTCGATCGTCTGAGAACAGGTTTCCCTGAGTCCAATAGAAAGCCACAGCGGGTGGAACATCGCCGGAATAATTTTTGAAGATCGGCGGAATAGGGCCTTGAACAATGGCTGCGGCAATGAATTCAAAGACTAAAGAGGCACCCAAAATAAAACGAATTACGTTCGCAAAAACTCGCAGCAAATGACGCCAAGTAAATAGGCCGGCCAGCGTTACTGCGAATGCCGTAGTGGCAATTTGGGTGACAGCTGCCAACACGGTAACAGCTGCATAAGCTGACCAAACTGCACTCAACAGCATGTAGCCCAGCAAGGCCCACAGCACCCATGGAACCTCGCGAAGGGTGTTGTTCTGCCTGTCTTTGGTAAATAGGTACAGGCTGCCGCTAAGCATCACGGCAAGCACAATGCCCCAGCCAATCCAGCCCACCGAATAGCGCACGGCGTCACCAGCCATAAGGGTAAAGATGCCCAGCGAGGCCAACCAGGTCTTTGACCGGTAGCCTTTTTCGCGAGTGTTGAAGACCACCCGGATTGGTCTGGTTAGTTCGTTCACTAAACTCTCTCTAATACTCAGCCTTCAGTCTAAATCCACCAGACAAAGTTAGGCTTAGACGGCAACTTCTGAAAGGACCAAGGTGCTCTTCAAGATCTCAAATTCAGCGCGTGATTACGCCTGGGGTTCTCGCACCTTGATTCCTGACTTTTTCGGCCTACCGGCCACCGGTGCGCCTATGGCCGAGGTTTGGTTTGGTACTCACAGCGGCTCACCGACCATGGTTAGTGATTCGCCGGGCCTGTCGCTGAAAGACAAACTGGGTGGCAAAGACCTGCCATTCCTGCTCAAGATCTTGGCTGCTGACGCACCACTTTCCATTCAAGCTCATCCACGAGCAGAGCAGGCCGTAGCCGGTTTTGAGCGCGAGAACGCTGCAGGCATTCCACTTCATGCCGCCAACCGTAATTACAAAGATGACCGCCACAAGCCAGAAATCATCTATGCGCTCAGCGATTTTGAGGCGCTATGCGGTTTCAAGCCGATCAAAGACATTGGGTATCTATTCGAGGACATGGCCTCACACGGGGGAGTTAGCGATGGTTTCCGCTCGATGGCTGAGCATTGGGGCAAAATGCTGCAAGAGCCTGAGGGGCTGCAGAAGGTTTTTTCTGACATCAGTCATAGGCGCGGCAATCTAGATGGCTTTACCGCAGAATTGGCCCAGTTTGCCGAGTGGGATGCCCGCTTTGAACTGGCCGATCGCCTAAATCGTTTGTACCCGGGTGACCCTGGCGTAGTCATCGCCATGCTGATGAATCACATTTATCTAGAGCCCGGTCAGGCGCTTTACTTGCCTGCTGGCAACATTCACGCTTATCTGGGCGGCTTGGGTATCGAGTTGATGGCATCTTCGGATAACGTTTTGCGCGGTGGGTTGACGCCAAAGCACATCGATGTCGACGAGTTAGAGAACGTTATCGATTTTTCTGCAGGAAAAATCGGCCTGATTCAGCCTGAAGAGCTCACTCGAGGCCTGACTCATTTTCCGAGCGATGTCGATGACTTCATGTTTTATCGAGCAGAGGTGGATGGATCGGTGGTTTTGGCCGACCTAAATCTGCCAGGCGACAGTATCTTTTTGTGCATTTCCGGTGAAGTTGCCGTCAGCGACAGCATCGAAGAGCGTTTGGTCCTAAAGCGCGGCGAGGCCGCCTACATGTCAGCAGATGCAAGGCTTTTCAGTTTGGCTGGCAGTGGCACCGTGATTATTGCAACTTCAACTTCGCGCTAAACCTTCGGGTAGCCCCCTGTCTGGGCTTAATAAGCCATAAATCGTTATTTTCTCAATTTGACACGGAGTGAATTACAAGAGTGTAATTACATCCAAGGAATTATTTACAAGATGCGTGCCTCAGGCGTGTAATCGGTTAAGGAAATTAGTAATGGACAGTCGTAGTCGTGTACCAGAGAACTGGTTTGTCGACCCGATCCGACTAGGTGTCGCGGGGGCGTACTCAGATCCTGAAAATGATCCACTTTCTTGGCAGGCTGACGCACTATGTGCACAGACCGACCCAGAGGCATTCTTTCCTGAAAAGGGCGGATCAACTCGAGATGCCAAGCGCATTTGCCAGGGTTGCGAAGTGAAGGCCCAGTGTCTTGACTACGCATTGGCCAATGATGAGCGCTTTGGTATCTGGGGTGGCCTTTCTGAGCGTGAGCGTCGCAAGCTAAAGAAGCGCGCCTAACTACTGGGCTCTGAGCCTTAGCTCATGAAGCAAACAGTAACTGCGGTTTTAATCGCGCATGACGAACCTGAGTACCTGAAGGCGTCCATCGCGGCTCTTAGGGCTCAAACTCGTTCACCTGAGCAGATTCTGCTTGTTGATACCTCAACCACCGATGACTGTTCCGCAATTGCCCAAGAGGCCGGAATCCAGCAAATTATTCGGCTGGCACACAAATCAAGCCTGGCCAAAATTATTTCCGAAGCGCGAGCACACGCCCTCGACTCAGCTTGGTTGTGGCTGCTTCACGATGACAGTGCCCCGCAGTCAACTGCATTAGAAAACCTTCTTCTGGCTACCGAAATCTCACCCTCGGTAGTTGTGGCAGGGCCAAAACAAGTGGACTGGGTAAACCCACGCTTGGTGATGCAACAGGGCCTAACCTTGACCCCGCTCGGTGACCTATTCTCTTTGGTGCGCGGTGAGCTAGACCAAGGCCAGCATGATGACACCGACGATGTGATGGCTGTCGGCACCGCCGGTGCACTGATCCGGATTGATGCCTTCGACCAGCTCGGCGGTTTTGACCATCGCGCTCCGGCTTTGGCTGCCGACTTTGATTTCTCCATTCGCGCCCGCCTTGCAGGTTACCGAGTGGTGGTGGTTCCAACCGCTAAGGTGGCACATGCGGGCCTGTCTCTGGCTGGTCAGAGGCCACGCCGTTGGTTGAAAACCTCACCAAAGGCGGCGCTTCGCCGAGCCGCTATTCACCTGCGCTTGGTTTACGCGCCACTACCCGCCGCGCTGCTGTTTTGGTTGTTCTTGCCGACCATCGGTTTGGTTAGAGCAATTTGGAGAATCGTTGCCAAGCGCCCAGACAAAATTTGGTCAGAAATCTCTGCCGCGATTTGGGGTTTCCTGACTTTGCCCGCACGCCTTTCTGGTCGACTGCATAAGCCCAAAGTGATTCCGTTCAAAAAGCTCAGAGCGCTTCGTGCCGATTGGACCGACGTCAGGGCTGGCGCTCGCTCCCAATTAGACGCCCAAGAGTCGCATGCGGCTATGGAGGCATTCAATCGTGGTGAGGTAGCGACCACAAACTCGGTGGGATTCGTTGCTTCTGGTGGACTCTGGTTTGCCGCTGCGCTTTTGACTTTGAGCTGGGCGTTCTGGCCGAGCGCTGTTGCACTAGTTGGCCCAGGCTCAATGCCTTTGGCTGGCAACTGGCTTGATCTGTTTGCTAAAGCCGGCACCAGCTACCAAGAAATTGGTTTTGGTTTTTACGGTCCGAGTGACCCGTTTTCTTGGGTTTTGGTGCTGGTAGGGTCGCTAACTTTCTGGGCGCCTTCACTTTCGATTTCACTGGTATTCCTATTGGCAAAATCGTTGGCATTTATGGGTGCATGGCGTGTGGCATCGCTGGTATCTCAGAGTGCTATCGTCCGAATTTTGGCTGGTCTAACCTTTGCTCTTTGGCCATCATTTACCGCCGCTCAAACTGAAGCTCGCGTCCCATCGGTGCTGGCCATCGTGGCTCTGCCTTGGTTGGTGTTGGCACTGGCGCGCATTGCCAATTTGGGCCGCGTCACTAAGTCAACTCAGCAAAGCTGGTCTTGGGTGGCCTCAGCTGGCCTTTTGATGGTCATTGTGGGTGGTAGTTCGCCGTCGACGATTCCAATCATGGCCTTGGCAGTTGCCGTGCTGATGGCCGTGAAATGGCGCCGGGCCGCTTACCTGATCTGGGCGCCGCTACCTTTGGCTGCAATTTTTGGGCCAACCGTGCTGTGGCAAATTCAGCAGAGCAACGTACTGGCACTTTTGGCAGACCCAGGTGTGCCGCTCAGCACTCAAGTTCCTGAAGCTTGGCAGTTCATCCTGGGTGGCTTCAACTTTGGCGCTCAAATTTCTGGCTTTGGGCAAGTTGGCCTCTGGTTGGTAATTCCAGCTGTTGGGCTGGCACTGTTGGCTGCCGCTACAAAGCGTGCTGGTTTAGCAGCGTCAATTTGGGCTATCGCCTTGGCCTCATTGGCTGCTGCTTGGATGTTTGCGCAGATCAGTTTTGTTGCTGTTTCTAGCGGGGTCAACCAGGCGGTCGAATCATTTGTGGTCGGTTCGCCTATGGTGCTGTTGGCGGCTTACGGGTTGGCGATTTCTGCACTTTTGGCATTGGCCCTCGACCAGCTAAGTTCGGTTATCGCCCGGCGCTGGGCCGCAGGTGTATTGGTAACGGCTTTGCTCCCAATAATGGCTTTCGTGGGTTCAACCATCCCGGCAATCAAACACACCGATGGCCGCGTGGTGCCGTCAATCGTCGCCGCTGAAGCTGCTCAGCAGTTGGCGCTGAAGGTTTTGGTGATTAACCCGGTAGCCCAAAGTGATGGCTCGGTAAATTACTCGGCCGAATTAATTACGGGAGATGGGGTTCACTTCGAAGACCTCAGTTTGAACTACCGTTTTGCCCTGGCGGGCCAAACCAGTGAGGCCAAAGATCAACTTTCTGACCTGGTTGGTTCACTAGTGGCTGCCAATGATTCGGATCTTGAAGGAACTCTATTCGACGCCGGAATCGGATACATTTTGGTGCCACAGGCGCAATCCTCAGCGCGTGCAGATTTGGCCATCAATTTGAATTCTGTAAAAGAGCTTGAAGCGGTTGGCGAGACCGACTTTGGTGGTCTTTGGCGAGTAGCTAAGCCAAACACGAGTTCCGTGGCCGAGCCAGTTGACGCATCGGGTCTTTGGTCAGTCACCAAGGGTGTCCAGGCCGCGATTCTCGCCGGTTTTGTTCTGTTGGCTCTGCCAACCGCCGCTGGCCGCCGCCGTAAATCGGCAGCCGAAAGTTCGATTTTTGTTGAGGCCGGTGAAGAAGTCTGATGTGGAAAAGAATCCTGACCCTGACTCTGGTTGCGGCTACCGGTGCGGCTGCGGTGGTTTACGCGCCCACCCTAGACGTTCAAGTTGGCAGTCAACCGGCAAGCAAGCAGCTGGAGGTCAAAGCCCGCGATCTTTCGTTGGTGTGCCCCGGTGGCCTCTATCAGTCGGGTGGTGCCTCGGGCGACAAACTGGGTTCGTTTGTGCAAGTTGGCTCACCCGCTATCGCCAGCAATTTTGAAGGCCCGGACGGCACTGATTTGGCCATTAGAAATGGTGTCTATACGGTGATTGACCCGCAGGGTCTGGCCACTCAAGGGTCTAGTTTGCTCAATGTGAACCAGCTGCAACTGGCAAAGTCATCTAGCATTTCTGGGCTAGCGGCATCAGCCTGCCAACGGCCATCTAGCGATATCTGGTTGAACGGTGGCGACACAACTACTGGCCATGAGGCACTGCTAATTCTTAAGAACCCAACTGCTGTAGACGCGACCGTTGACCTCGAAATCTTCACAGCCGGTGGCGCCATTGATGCCGCGGGTCTCAATGGAATCTCGGTGGTTGCAGGCAAAGAGACTGTGCTTCCGCTTTCTGGTTTGGTCCCGCGCTCGGCCGGTTTTGTGACCCACGTGACAGCAAAGGGCGGGGCGGTTGCGGCCTGGATCCAGCAACGAAACGTGAACGGCCTAACCCCTATCGGTGTTGACTACATTGCCCCATCGGCGCCTGCAGCGAAAGAATCAGTGGTGCCGGGGATTTTTATTCGCGGGGTCAAGCTGGCGCAGAAATTGGCTGCCGGCAACGAGGCTTACGCCGACCTGGTTACAACGGTGCGCTTCTTCAACCCAACAAATGAGACGGCAACCGTGACTGCTCAAATCATGGGCGCCGATGTAAAAACTTTTGGCACGGTTATTCAACAGGACATCAAGCCAGGAACCATGGTGGATGTGCCTTTGACCGACCTTGCCGACGGAAATTACGTGGCGTTGGTGAACTCAAATGTTGAGCTTTTGACTGCCGTGCGGTTGCCTCGAGTCGTGGCCAATGGCACCCCAGATTTCACCTGGCTGGCATCTGCCGAAATTTCTGGGGCCGAACGAAAAGTGACAGTTCCTGCCGCTGGATTGTCAAAAATCTGCGTCTTCAACCTGGTTACTAAAGACATTCGGGTAACCCAGGTGACCCCTAACGCCACTCTCACCATCCCCGCTGCAACAGAAGCTTCGGCTGCAGTTTTGATTGTTGATGTTGATGGCGCCGTGGCAAATATTGCCGTGGTGGATCAGAAGAACTTGAGCGGAAAAGTCTCAGTCTCGGTTCATTAGTTCCCAGGGCTCTTTGCCAAGAAGTTTGGCAACGGCAGAGAACACAGATTCTTCAATGTGCATGCGTTCGTGCATGGCATCAGCCCGGCGAACGTGCCCAAGGCGTTCCAGCGGCAAACGGTAGATAATAACCAACATGTCTTCTTGACGCACTGCCCAGCGGGTTACCGCCTTGGCATCGGGGCTAAGTTTTGGGGCATCGCGAACCTGCCATTTCAGGTCTTGCAGCTCGTCTGGGTAAACCGACTGAAGGTATTCGCAGGCGCCGGACACAATTTGCCCAAAGCTGGTGTTGCGCGAACCAGTTCTAAAGAGTGGGCTCAGCAGCAACTGCCTCGAACCGCGCCCATGGCGGTCTCTGAAGCTGCCGCGCGAGCGCTGTTGGTCAACCATGAGGCCAGTCTATTTGAGGGGCGCTCTTGGTATTCTTAAACCCAAGCCCCCTAAAGATTCGGAGTTTCATGTCAGTCGACTGGAATGCAATGGTTAAGACCTACGACGTTCGCGGTTTGGTGGGTTCTCAGTTGACCCCACAGATCGTGGCTGCCCTTGCAGCGAGCTTTGTAGACGAGCTCGAAGCTGCGGGTCAAGACGTAGTTGTGGGCCATGACATGCGTGACTCTTCACCTGAATTCGCAGACGCATTTGCTGAGGGTGCGCAAGCGCGCGGCGCCAATGTTGTCTCGATTGGTCTTTGCTCAACCGATGAGTCGTACTTTGCTTCGGGCATTCTGAACGCCCCAGCTGCAATGTTCACTGCCAGCCACAATCCAGCTACCTATAACGGCATTAAGTTCTCCCGCGCTGGTGCTCGTGGCATCAGCCTAGACACGGGCCTCGCTAACATTCGTGACCGCGCCAAGGCTTACCTTGAAAACGGCATCGATGAGGTTGAGGTGCCTGGAACCTTCCGTGACATGCACATTCTGGTTCCGTACGCTAGTTACCTGCGCGAGTTGGTAGACCTAAGCGGCATTCGCCCGTTAAAGGTGGTCGTAGATGCTGGCAACGGCATGGGCGGCATGACCGTGCCGGCAGTGCTTGGCACCGCCTCTGACCTAGAACGCCTGCCGCTTCAAATCATTCCTATGTACTTTGAGCTTGACGGAAGTTTCCCAAACCATGAGGCCAACCCGCTTGATCCAAAGAACCTGGTTGACCTGCAAAAAGCCGTTGTCGAGCACGGTGCCGACATTGGCCTAGCGTTCGACGGCGACGCTGACCGTTGCTTTGTCATCGATGAAAAAGGTGACCCTGTAACGCCGTCAGCTGTGGCTGCCATTGTTGCCCGCCGAGAGATTGCCCGTGAGCGAGCCACCAACCCAGGTGCGCCGGTAACCGTCTTGCACAACCTGTTGACTTCCAAGGTCGTCGAAGAGGTAATCGCAGAGGACGGCGCCAAAGCTGTAAAGACCAAGGTTGGTCACTCACTTATCAAAGACCAGATGGCTGCAACCAACGCCATTTTTGGTGGCGAACACTCTGCCCACTACTACTTCAGAGACTTCTGGGGCGCGGACAACGGAATGCTAGCCGCCATGCACGTGTTGGCAGAGTTTGGTGCACAAAGCCAACCATTGTCTGAGTTTGCCAAGCAGTACAACCCGTATTTCTTGAGTGGAGAAATCAACTCAACTGTTTCTGATGTTGCAGCCGCTAAGGCCCGCGTTCAGGCAGCATTTGCCGACCGCGCCAGCTTTGACGAGTTTGACGGCATCACCGCAGTAAACAACCCAGAGCAAGGCAAGCCTGCCGAAGCTGGTTCATGGTGGTGGTTCAATGTTCGCTCTTCGAACACTGAGCCGCTACTTCGCCTAAATGTCGAAGCCAAGAATGAGGCCGACATGATCCAGATTCGCGATGAGGTTCTACGCCTCATCCAGCAGAAAGCAGAATAATTTGTCAGTCAACACCGCTTTTGATTTCAAAGTAGCCGACCTTTCTCTAGCCGAGGCAGGCCGCCACCAGCTGCGCCTAGCCGAGAATGAGATGCCTGGCCTGATGGCTATTCGTGCGGAATTTGCGCCGAGCCAGCCGCTGAAGGGTGCAAGAATCTCCGGTTCATTGCACATGACGGTTCAGACCGCTGTGCTTATTGAGACTTTGGTGGCACTAGGTGCTCAGGTGCGCTGGGCTTCTTGCAATATCTTTTCAACTCAAGATGAGGCGGCAGCGGCAGTTGTCGTCGGCCTAAACGGCACCCCTGAGAACCCGCAGGGAACTCCAGTATTTGCTTGGAAGGGCGAAAGTCTTGAAGAGTACTGGTGGTGCACCGATCGCATTTTTGACTGGTCTGCAGAAGCGGCGGCCGAAGGCGCCGACTACACCGGCCCAAACATGATTCTTGACGACGGCGGTGACGCTACCTTGCTAGTCCACAAGGGCCGTGAGTTTGAACTTGCCGGTGCAGTGCCGGCAAAGGGCGCAAACGACTCTGAAGAGTACGGTGTAATTCTCGACCTGTTGGCTAAGTCAATTCAGTTGGACCCAACCCGTTTCACCCGAATTGCAGCTGAAATCAAGGGTGTCACCGAGGAGACCACTACCGGCGTTCACCGTTTGTACGACTTCTTCAAGCGCGGCGAGCTGCTGTTCCCAGCCATCAACGTGAATGACTCGGTAACCAAGTCAAAGTTTGATAACAAGTACGGAATTCGCCACTCGTTGCCAGACGGTCTAAACCGCGCCACCGATACCCTAATTGGCGGCAAGACTGTTTTCGTTGCCGGCTACGGCGATGTTGGCAAGGGCTCTGCAGAGGCTATGCGTGGCCAGGGAGCTCGCGTGATTGTTAGTGAGATTGACCCAATCTGTGCACTTCAAGCAGTCATGGATGGCTATCAGGTTGCCGCTCTTGAATCGGTGATTGAAACCATCGACATTTTTGTGACTGCCACAGGCAACACTGCCATCATCAAGCCTGAGCACCTGTTCCAAATGAAGCACCAGGCCATCATCGCCAACGTGGGGCACTTTGATGACGAGGTGGACATGGCCGGAATCAATCAGATCGACGGCGTCGAGAAAATTGAGATTAAGCCTCAGGTTCACGAGTGGCGCTTACCAAATGGCCGCTCTGTGCTGATTCTCAGCGAGGGCCGTTTGATGAACCTAGGCAACGCAACCGGCCACCCAAGCTTTGTGATGAGCACCTCGTTTGCAAACCAAGTTCTGGCTCAGATTGAGCTGTTCACCAAGACAGAGCAGTACCCGCTTGGTGTTCACATTTTGCCAAAGTCGCTGGACGAAAAGGTGGCGCGTTTGCACCTTGACGCACTTGGTGTTGAATTAACTCAGTTGTCATCTCAACAGGCCGCCTACATTGGTGTTCCGGTTGAGGGCCCTTATAAGGTTGACCACTACCGTTACTAAAAATTTCGGCGTACCTTTTAGAGGGTATGCAGAGGCACCAAGGAATCTCAGAGGGAATCATGCCACACAGTATTTTGGTCGTAGATGACGACAATGCTCTTCGCGAGATGGTTGGAATTGTTCTTGAGTCAGAGGGCTTCGAGGTTGACTACCACGATGCTGGTTCAGGTGCCCTCGAAAAGTTCAACGAGGTCAAGCCAGATCTAGTTTTGCTTGATGTCATGCTTCCTGGCATGGACGGCATTGCAGTTTGTGAGCAGATTCGTGCTGAATGTGGAACCCCAATCATCATGCTTACGGCAAAGACCGAGAGCGAAGATGTGGTTCGCGGCCTAGAAGCCGGTGCAGACGACTATGTTGTTAAGCCGTTTGAGCCGGCCGTTTTGATTGCCCGCATCAAGGCCCGCCTGCGCCCATTGGCTGAGCCTGAAGGTGAAATCATCACCATTGGCCCATTGACCCTAGACATTGTGGGTCATGAGGTTCGCCGCGGTTCTGAAAAGCTTTCTTTGACTCCGCTTGAATTCAACTTGTTGCTTACTTTGGCGCTAAAGCCAAAGCAGGTGTTCACGCGTGAAATGCTGCTCGAGACTGTTTGGGGTTACCACTACAAGGCTGATACCCGTTTGGTCAACGTGCACGTTCAGCGCCTGCGCTCGAAAGTTGAAGAAGACCCGGACAACCCAAAGATCGTCACGACCGTTCGCGGCATTGGCTATAAGGCTGGCCAGAGCTAAGTGAAAATTCGGGCAGCCATTCGCTGGGCGCTCGGTCTCTTCCGCCAATTCCTGCAGGTTCGCGCGGTGTTCTCGACCGTAGTGCTCAGTGGCGTCTCGCTGCTCATCATCGGTGGGTTTCTTTCATACTCAATTGGCAATGGTCTTTACACCACCCGTGTAGACCAGGTTCTAAATGAATCTGAAAAGGGTGTGGTTGAGGTTCAAAACTCGTTCTCGGCAGCCACGGTGAGCGATGAAGTTTCAATGCAAACTTTGCTCAACTCGGTTATTCCAAAACTTGAATCCACCGATTCCAACAACTCGCGCCAGGTTGCTCTGTTGCGCACTCCGGGCGGAACTTCCACTCAGGTGTTGCAGAGCCCAATATCGGCAGACCTAGACACCGGCTTGATCACACCAGACTTCAGAGACCGGGTGCGTGCATCACAGGGCAAACTGATCTACCAGCCAATCTCAATTGTTGGCGATGACGGATTCAACCACCCAGGCGTTGTGGTCGGTGCACCAATCGATATTCCGTTGGCCGGGGCCTACGAGCTCTACCTGGTGTTTGACCTAAATAACGAGCAGCAGACTCTAGATTTCGTGCAGCGCACGCTGGTGTTTGCCGGAATCGTGCTGCTGCTCATCATCGGTGCCATCACCTACTTTGTGACCAACTGGCTGGTTAGACCGGTTCAAGAAGCTGCCTTGGTGTCTGAGCAAATTGCCGAGGGTGACCTTGAGCGCCGTCTTCCGGAGCGCGGCGAAGACGTTATTGCCAAACTTGCCCACTCGTTCAACCGCATGGCTGACAGTTTGCAGAAGCAAATTACCAAGTTGGCCTCGGTTTCAAAAATGCAACAACGATTCGTTTCTGACGTCTCGCACGAGTTGCGCACCCCGCTAACCACAATCAAGTTGGCCGGCGAGGTTATTTTTGCCAGCCGCGAGACTTTGCAACCAGCCGCCCGCCGCTCGGCAGAGCTGATGCACGATCAGATTGACCGCTTTCAGGTCTTGCTCAACGACCTGCTCGAAATCTCTCGTTATGACGCAGGCGCCGTTGCAGCCGAGCTTGAGGTGCAAGATTTGAACGGTGTGGTCGGCATGGCGATCGTTGGCCTCGAGCCACTAGCCCGAAGCAAGGGTTCTGAGATTCAGATTTCGATTCCTGCAGGTGAGGTCGACGCCGAAATTGATGGTCGCAGAATTGAGCGCCTGGTGCGCAACCTGCTGGCTAACGCTATTGAACATGGTGAGGGCAAGCCAATCCAGGTTGCTGTTGGTGTCAATGACACAGCTGTTGCGGTTAGCGTCACCGATTCAGGAATTGGCATGACGCGTGCCGAGGTTGACCGAGTATTCGACCGATTCTGGCGCGCCGACCCAGCTCGCAAGCGCACCACCGGAGGTACGGGTTTGGGTCTGGCAATTTCGCTCGAAGACACCCACCTGCACAGCGGCTGGCTTCAGGTTTGGGCAAAACCCAACGAGGGCGCCTCATTCCGTCTGACTTTGCCGCGCCGCAGGGGAATGGTGTTCACTCAATCACCACTGCCATTGCCACCAAAGGGAAAAACTAAGACCAAGAAGGAGGTGACCGCCAAGTGAAGCCACTAGCCCGCATTTCAGCCGCCTTACTGTCGTTGGCCGTTGCCCTAATTGCAACCGGTTGTGCCCAATTGCCAACTTCTGGGGCCATCAAAACTGGTCCTGACATTCAGTCATCACTCGAGAACGATTACCTTTACTACTCTCCGCAAGGTCCTGAGCTGCAGGCAAGCCAAGAAGAGATCCTGCTGGGTTTTCTAAACGCCGGTACTGGTCCGCAGAATGACTATTCAATCGCTCGCGAGTTTTTGAGCGAGGACTTCAAATCAATTTGGAAACCAAGTTCAGGTGTTTTGATTCGCCAAGGATCGCCTGAGATCGTGGCAACTACGGATCAGACTGCGCGAGTCGATATCAGACTTTCAGCGCAAGTGAACGGTCAGGGGCAGTATTCGATTGCCACCGAAGGTGCCACCGAGAGCTTGTATTTCTCCTTCGTAAAAGAGGGCAATGAATGGCGCATCTCTAGCGCGCCAAATTTGACCACCGTTATCCGCCCGGTCTTTGACGTAATTTTCCAGTCCTACGCGCTTTATTTCTTTGACAACCAGCTGAACTACCTGGTTCCTGATCTTCGCTGGTTTCCATCAAGAGCCTCAACCAGTACCCGCCTAATTGACGCCCTGCTCAAGGGGCCGAGTGCGTGGCTAGATCCGGCTGTGACATCTGCAATCCCTGCCGGCACGAAACTCTCTCTCAGCTCGGTCAACGTAACTGGCGGGCAAGCAGTAGTCGATCTTTCATCCAGGGCGCTGTCAACCACATATCGCGAGAAGCAGCTGATGGAGGCCCAGATTCGTGAAACCCTGTTGCAGCTAAATTCGGTTTTCACCGTTCGCCTCCAAATTGAGCGGGCACCACAGGACATTGTTGACATAGACGCATTCACGCCAACCTCCCTTTCAAGCTCTCCGGTGGCTTTTCTTGAGAGTGGCCTGAGCTACGTAGATGTGAGCAGTTCAACCAAGATTGTCGGCACCAATGGTGTTCTCGATCAATTGGGCGCCACCGAATTCTCGCTAAGCTCCGACGAGCGCACGATGCTGGTTCGCGGTTCGGCAGGCATTTACCTCAGCAGCTTTGGAACATTGGGCAGCAAGGCAAAGCTTCTGGCCGAAGGTACGGGATATGTTTCGCCTGTGATCGACCGCCAGGGGTTTAGTTGGGTTTCCGGAACTGCGCCAGGATCGGTCTTGAAAATTTACGGCCAAGCTGGCCAGCCTCTGCCAATTCTGGCCAATTGGTTGATTCCGCTATCCAAGTATGAGATTTCAATCAGCGAAGAAGGTGCCCGAGCCTTGATCGTGGCTGGCACTGGTTCTGACCGAAAAATCTTTGTTTCAGCAATCGTGCGCGATGAAAACGGCCGCCCAATTGAACTTGCCGAGCCAATTCAGCCAGTCAATTCCAAACTGCCAGTGATTTCAGCAAGCTGGGTTAATGCCACGTCAATTGGCTACCTAGAGGCAGCAGGGGAGTCTTACACCTCCGCTAGCGTTCAGACTCTGGGTGGTGTCTCAACCACGCTTCCTCGAATTGAGGCCGGAGCCAAGGTTGTGGGAAATAGCTCGGCCGGTTCAATCTTCATTCTCAATTCACGCGGTGAGCTTTACCAGCAGCGCGGTGTCGGCTGGACCCTGCTTCGCGGTCAGGTTACCGCTGTGCACTTCCCGGCAACATAGCATTCGGCAGCAGCCCAACTGATGGGCCGCTTAGCAGGTTATCCACCGTTTGGTCGATCAGGCTTTGATCTCAAAGCCTGCCTGAAACCATGGATTGGTGCTTGAAGATTTTCTAGACCTCTGGCTACCGGTCAAGTGCGTGCTTTGCTCAAAACCCCCGTCAATTCTGTGCGCTGATTGCGACCTCCAAATTTCACCGGGTCGGCAAGCGGTGCACCGCGGCAAGCTTCAGGGTTGGGCAGTTCGCGATTATGACGAAGGTTCTGCCCAACTTATTGAGAGTTTTAAAGAGCAAGGGGTCACCTCGTTGGCCAAATATTTCGCCAAGCCCATGGCGGTGGCCATTTTTGAATCTGTGAACCATCATGATGTTTTAGTTGTGCCACCAAGCCGACCCGAGGCCCATAGGCGCAGGGGTTACCTACCCGCACAAATGCTGGCTGAGGCTTTAGCCAAGGAACTCAAGGGGTTGGGTCGTCAGGTCTTCGTGGCTAGGCGCGCCCTTGTTTTCACAAAGTCGGTAGCTGACCAATCGGGGCTGACGGTGCAGCAACGGTTTGGAAACCTTGCTGGGGCGTTGTGTGCAGATTCTGCCCTTAGTGGCAGAAATGTGATTTTGGTAGATGACATCGTTACCACCGGTGCCACCCTGCTGGAATGCCGCCGAGCAATTATCGAAGCTGGGGCAAACTTTAGATTTTTCTCAACATTTGCTGAGACAAAGTCAAAAATGGCTACGAAGATTTGATTTTGGGTATACCTTTCTTTCACGGGCAACGTCGCCCGAAGATTGAGGTCATCATGGAAGTAAACATCTCAGCCCGCAACCTTAGCGTTTCGGACCGATTCC
>JBEEOK010000055.1:0-38594 GCA_041191645.1 Actinomycetota bacterium
GACAAGAACGGCGTACGTGGCGACGAGGCTGGCTTCGACAAGTCAAACGTTAAGACCTACGGCATCTGGATGGAAGGCTCAGGCGGTGGCGATGGCCAGACTCAGTGGTCATTCCTTGCAGCAGCTAACGGTTGGAAGGTAAACGATGGCCCTTGGGACACCAACTACCACTACGACGACCCTAAGCTACAGGAGACCATCGACTGGTGGTACAGCCTAGTTGAGAAGGGCTACATGCCTTCATTCGACCAGCAGCAGGGTGTGGGCTGGTCAGACCAGCTTGCAGCAGGAACTGTTGCAATGGCTTCAAACGGTTCATGGATGACCGGTTCAATCTTCGGTGCAAAGAGCGACACTTTCGAGCCTGCTCTAGCTGCAACCCCAGTTGGCCCAACCGGTTCACGCGCATCTATGTACAACGGTCTTGCTGACAACATCTCAGCAAACTCTGACAACCCAGAAGCTGCATGGCAGTGGGTTAAGTACCTAGGTTCAGCTGCATGTCAGAACGTAGTAGCTGACGCTGCTGTTGTATTCCCAGCTATCCCTGAGGCAACCGACAAGGCTGTTGCAGCGATGCAGGCAAAGGGTATCGACGTTTCAGCGTTCTACACTCACATTGAGAACAAGACCACCTTCTTGTTCCCAATCGCTGACAAGAAGTCAAAGATCAACGACATCATGACCCCAGCAATGGAAGCCATCATGTCAGGCAAGGCCAAGGCTGACTCGCTAACTGCAGCGAACGACCAGGTAAAGGCACTGTTCAACTAATTAGTTGATCTATAGAGAGGTCCGGTGGCGTGCAACATTGGCGTCACCGGACTTCTTGTTTCAAAGTAATCATTCTCAAAGTTTCAAACCCACCTCTTCTCTAGGGAATCAAAATGACATCACAGACCTTTTTCACACTTGAAGCCGACGGAGTTTCCGTAGTAATCGATCTTTCGACCGGAACGCCTGTGGTGTTGCACTGGGGTGTTGAGCTTGGTGGGCCAAATCAGGCAAAAGACCTGCTTAGCGCTATGCAAGAAGGTGTTCCCCACGCAGATCTAGACGCTTTTCAGAACCCTGGCATCTGGCGTGAAAACGCTCGCGGCTTCCTTGGCCGCCCAGCAGTTCTAGGTCACCGCGATGGTCAGGACTGGTCACAAATGTTTGAGGTCGTTGAGGTATCCTCCGGCGAAAACACACTATATGTTCGCAGCGCCGATGTTGCCGCCGGGCTAGAGGTCTCGGTCAACTTTGCACTAGGCGCGACCGGCATTCTTAAGATTTCACAGAGCATCAAAAACACCGGCACCTCAAGTTTCTCGCTCGGCGACCTAACCACCTGGTTGCCTCTTCCTGACCAGGCAGCCGAGACTGTCGACTTCACTGGTCGCTGGGTAAAGGAGCGTCAGCCTCAACGTCGCGAGATTCAGGTGGGCACCTGGGCTAGAGAGATTCGCGAGGGTCGCTCTGGTCACGACTACACAATTGTTCAACTTGCCATGACCTCTGGTGCCGACTATCAGCGCGGTGAGGTCTGGTCAATGGGTCTGCAGTGGAGCGGCAACACCCGCCACCTAGTAGAACGCCAACCAACTGGTCGCACCACCATGGGTGCCGGCGAACTGCTTTTGCCTGGTGAGGTCATTCTTGAATCCGGCGAATCATATGAGGCACCGACCGTTGTTGCTGGCTATTCGGCCCAGGGCATCGACGGCATCACCGACCGTCACTACCGCTGGTTGCGCTCGCGTCCAAACCACCCATCTAACGTTCGTCCTCGCCCGTTGACTCTAAACGTTTGGGAAGCTGTTTATTTCAACCACAACCTCGAGAAGTTGGTGCAGCTGGCAGATGTTGCTCAGGGCATCGGTGTTGAGCGCTTTGTTCTTGATGATGGCTGGTTTGGTGACCGCCGTGACGACCACGCGGGTCTTGGCGACTGGGTTGTCTCTAAGGATGTTTGGCCAAACGGTCTAAAACCACTAATCGATGCCGTTAAGGATCGAGGCATGGAGTTTGGGCTCTGGTTCGAGGGTGAGATGATCAACCCAGATTCAGACTTGTACCGTGCCCACCCAGAGTGGATTCTGCATGTTGGCGACCGAATTCCGCCAGAGGGCCGCTTCCAGCAGGTGCTTGACCTAACTCACCAGGGCGCTTACGACCACGTATTTGGCCAAGTTGACGCCATCTTGAGTGAATATGACATTGCCTACATCAAGTGGGACCACAACCGTACGCTCACCGAAGCCGCCCACCTTGGTCAGGCTGCTGTGCGAGAGCAGACCAAGGCAATCTATCGACTATTTGATCAGCTGCGTGCCAACCACCCAGGTCTAGAAATCGAATCTTGTTCATCTGGCGGTGGTCGAATTGATCTTGGTATGGTCGAGCATGCTGACCGCTTCTGGACCTCTGACTGCAACGACGCCCTAGAGCGTCAATACATTCAGCGCTACACCCAGTTTGCAATTCCGCCAGAGATGTTGGGTTCACACGTTGGTCCGACTCATTCGCACACCACCCACCGCACTCACGCGTTGTCGTTCCGTGCGATCACTGCGCTGTTTGGCCACGCCGGACTCGAATGGGATGTCACTGAAACCACGCCTGAAGAACGTGCAGCGCTAACAAGCTGGGCTGCCTACTACAAGGCAAACCGAGCATTGCTGCACACCGGCAAGATGATTCGTGTTGAGCAGAAGAATGAGGCTGCATTTGTACACGGTGTTGTTGCACAGGACAAGTCACGTGCAATCTTTGCCTACGCAACCCTTCGCGCTATGCCTGGTCAGACACCTTCAGCCATGCGATTTGAGGGTCTAGACCCTAACGCTATGTACCGAGTCAAGATGGTTGAGCCTGCTGGATCGCCGCAGTACATCCACCGCCAGTTGCCAACTTGGCTGGGCGGCATTGAGCTCACCGGCGCTGCTTTGGCAGTGGTTGGGCTTCGCCCGCCAATCTTGGCCCCAGAAAACGCATTCCTTGTAGAGGTTGAGCGAGTTTAGTCATGCCAGAGTTCAATCCAAGCCAATTGCAATACGGTGGGGACTACAACCCTGATCAGTGGAGCCGTGACGTCTGGCTTGAAGATGTCACGCTAATGCGTGAAGCCGGTGTCAATCTAGTTACCCTTGGTGTCTTTGCTTGGGCCAACATTGAGTTCGCCGAAGGGGATTATCACTTCGATTGGCTAGACGAGATCTTTGAACTCCTGCACGAAAACGGCATCGGTGTGGATTTGGCAACAGCCACGGCTTCACCGCCAGCTTGGTTGACCGTAAAGTACCCTGAGGTGCTGCCGGTTACCGCCTCGGGAACACGGTTGTCTCACGGTGGGCGCCAGGGGTACTGTGCCAGTTCGCCGATCTACCGCGAGCGAGCTAAAGCTTTGGCTGAGCAATTAGCCAAGCGTTACGGCAATCACCCAGCGCTAAAAATGTGGCACGTAAACAACGAGTACGGTTGCCACAACCCAATGTGCTTCTGCGATGTGAGCGCTGCTTCATGGCGCCGCTACCTGCGTGAGCGCTACGGTGCGCTTGATGAGCTGAACAAGGCCTGGGGCACTAGTTTCTGGTCTCAGCGCTATCACCACTGGGATGAGATTCTGCCGCCTCGCCAAACACCGGATGGCACCTACCCAAACCCATCAATGATGCTTGACTACTACCGCTTCTCGAATGATGAAATTTTGTCATTGTTCACCATGGAGCGCGATGCCATTCGAGCGGTTGACCCGCTTCACCCAATTACTACCAACTTCATGACCATGAAGCACACCAAGTTCATGAACTACTGGAAGTGGGCTGAAGAGGTGGACTTTGTGTCTACTGACCACTACCTGATTGCTGATGATGTCGACAACCACATTGACCTAGCGTTTGAAGCGGACCTGACCCGTGGTTGGGCTAAGGGCAAGCCTTGGTTGCTAATGGAGCACTCAACCAGTGCGGTCAACTGGCAAAACGTGAACCTGGCCAAGCTTGATGGGCAAATGCTCAAGAACTCGCTGTCACATGTTGCAAGAGGTTCTGAGGGCGCCATGTTCTTCCAGTGGCGGGCTTCGGTTAGTGGCTCCGAGAAATTCCACTCAGCCATGGTCTCGCACACCGGCACCGATAGTCGAACCTGGCGAAATGTGGTCGAACTCGGCGAAAAGCTTGCTGAACTTTCAGACGTCACTGGAACAGATACTGAGCCGGCTCAGGTAGCAATCATGTTCGACTACGAATCGTGGTGGGCGCTGTCGCAAAAGAACCTGCCTAGCGACAACATCGATTACACACACCTGGCTCACGAGTGGTACGCGACGCTTTGGCAATTGGGTGTTCGTGTCGATTTTGTGTCGCCAAAAGCCTCTGCTGCAGAACTATCCAAGTACCCGCTAGTGCTTGCGCCAATGCTTTACCTAATGAGCGAGCAAACTGAGGCCCAGCTGATTGAGTATGCCGAGAATCATGGCAGCCTCGTGGTTTCTTATTTCAGTGGAATCTCAAACGAGCGTGACACAGTAAAACTTGGAGGTTACGGGGGCAAGCTGGTTCGAGAGATTCTAGGTGTTTTTGTTGAAGAATTCTCGCCACTACTGCCAGAAGCCACCCAAGTTCTTTCGAATGGAATGGCAGCCCACCGTTGGTCAGAAGTTTCAGAGGCTCGAGGAGCGCAGGTTTTGGCATCGTTCACAGATGGCGCCGCTAGTGGCTCAGTTGCAATTGCTAAGCGTCAAGGTTCAAAGCCATCTTGGTATTTGGCAACCTCGCTGGAGCAACAATCTTTGCGCAACTTCTTTACCCAGGTTGTTCAAGAACTCCAATTGGTTACCGCAGGTGGAAATGGCGTTGAAGTTGTGAAGCGCGGGTCAAGAGTTTTTGAAATCGATCACAACAGCGGAACAATCAGTTTCTAAAGGGGTAACCATGGAACAAAACCTTTCTATTCGTAGATTTTGGTTAGTTCTGTTGGGGCTGATGGCCGGCGGGTTTATTCTGCGCTGGTATCTGGCGTTCGACCTGTTTTTGAATCAGGGATTTGCTTGGGATCTAGCCACATTTGTCGACTGGATGCTCGAGATCGACCAGTGGGGCTACGACGCCTACACATATCTGCCGGGCATGAATTACCCACCGGTTTTTGCCGACATTCTGCAAGTGCTGCTGTGGTTGGGCAAGGTGATTGGGCCATGGCCGCTTCAAGATGTAACCACCTGGACCCTGCTCAAATTGCCGTCGATTTTGGCCGACCTTGGCATTGCGGGCGCCCTAGCCTTCGCGGGTCGCCGGTGGTATTCCTCGAAGGTTGGCTTGATAGCTGCCGGTTTTTATCTTTTCATTCCGGTTACTTGGTATGTTTCGGCGGTATGGGGTCAGGTTGACTCGCTTTCAGCGTTGCCGATGCTCTTGGCCGTAATCTTTGTCATCGATAAGCGGCCTGAATTATCAGCTGTTTTCTTGGTGCTTGCTGTTTTGACCAAGCCTCAAGGTGCACTCGTGGTCCTGATTCTTCTTCCAGTTCTTATAGGGCAAATCCTGCACAAAGAACTCCGGTCCCGCAGGCTTTGGAGCACGATTGGGTCGGGTTTGCTGACTTTCGTCTTGATCGCGGTTCCTTGGTCGCTTGAGTCTTATGTCAACAGCAGCCTGAAAAACGTGCCGGTCATTGGTGACCTTCTTGGGCTTATCTACCAGTATTTTGCTACCGCTGGGCTGTTTCCGGTGCTAACGGCTAATGCCTACAACCCTTGGGCTTTGGTCGGCACGCCTTCACTTGCGCAGCAAATTGAAACCGGCACTGTTTATTGGCGCATGGATAATCTGCTGATCCTTGGCGTTCCTGCCGGCATCTGGGGTTCAGTGCTGTTTCTGGCGCTGGCAGGATTTATCTTCTGGACTCTGATCAAAAAGCACAACGCACAACAGGTTTTTACTGCCTTTGCGTTATTGCTAGTTGGTTTCTTTATCTTGCCGACGCGAGTGCACGAGCGATATCTGGCCCAAGCATTCGCAGTTTTAGCTCTGGTGTGGGCAGTGAAGATCTGGCAGCGCTTGGCTTTGATAACGCTGGCGGTCGCAAACACGGTAAACATGCACGCCATTCTGGCCGCTAACCTGCAGGTCTACAACGCTCAGGTGCAAGCTAGTGCCAGCGGTGGGCTAGCCGGCGGGGTGGTCTCAGCGCTCATTTCGCCAAGATCAGCTGATCCGGCATCGATCGGAATTGATTGGGTGCGTATGCCAGCTGACTGGGCACGCATCGAGTGGGTTGTTTGGGCGGTTGTTGCCATTCACACTGCTGCATTTATCGCTCTGCTAGTGGATTATTTAGGGCAAAGAAAAAGCCGGAATCAGTAAAAACTGATCCGGCATTTGTCTTTGGTGCGGAAGGTGGGACTTGAACCCACACGCCTCGCGGCGCTGGAACCTAAATCCAGTGCGTCTGCCAATTTCGCCACTCCCGCATGCCCTATAAGCATAAGCGATAGAGATGTGGATAACTTCGGTAAAGCGAAAAAAAGTCAAGAAATATTGGCCTCCTTGAGATATTGGGGGCAAAAATGGTGTCAATCATCGGTTCTTTGGGGGCTAGAGCTAGAGATTTGGCTGCTGATCAGGGTCTTTCACCTGAAAATGCCTTGGAAGTGGCAATAGATCAACTTGTTGAGGCAGATCCCACGTTTCTGGCCCTTGAAAGCAAACTGGCCAAACAAGCCAGCGAGCAAGTTTTTGGTTTTGGTTTCCTGCAGTCATTCCTTGAGGACGCAACCATCGAAGAGGTCTGGGTCAACGAGCCGGGCGTTGTGTTTTACGCACGCTCTGGAGTGGCAAAACGGCAGGCTATCAATTTTTCCGAAACTGATCTAAAAGGTGTCATCGAGCGCATGCTTAGGCCAACCGGTCGTCGGCTAGACCGCTCATCACCATTCGTCGACGCGTCTATGGCTGACGGCTCAAGAATCCACGTGGTCATCCCAGATGTCACCCGCAAATTTTGGTCGCTCAATATTCGTAAGTTTCCCGAAAGGGTAACCACGCTCGCAGATTTGGTTCGGCAGGGCTCGTTGTCGCCAGCACACTCGGCGTTCCTTATGCAGGCGGTACAGCAGGGCCGGAATGTTCTGATTTCAGGAGCAACGCAAGCGGGTAAAACTACCTTGTTGTGTGCACTGTTAGCTGAATTGCCGCGCACCGAGCGTGTTGTCTCGGTTGAAGAAACGTTCGAGATTCGCATAAATAACGCCGATTGGGTCGCAATGCAGACGCGTCAGCCAAACTTAGAGGGTATAGGTGAGGTCAGTCTGCGCCGGCTGATTAAGGAGTCACTGCGCATGCGACCTACTCGTTTGGTGGTCGGCGAGGTACGTGAGGCCGAGAGTCTAGACCTTTTGATCGCTTTGAATTCTGGATTGCCAGGTCTCTGCACCATTCACGCCAATTCAGCGCGCGATGCGATTGCGAAACTCAGCACCCTGCCCCTGCTCGCCGGCAAGAACATCACTCGGGATTTTGTAGTCCCAACCGTAGCCAATTGCATTCAAGTAGTGGCGCATTGCAACCTCGACAAATCTGGGCGGCGCAGCGTAAGTGAAATCGCGTTGGTGTCGTGGAATCCAGCGGCAGGCCAAATAGAAATCGAGTCATTGGGCGAGTCAAATGTCTTGGCTTAGGTCAACCCTTGAAGGGGCTGGGTTGGAACGGTTCGGAGTTTCCGGTTTTCTCATTTTTGTTTCGGTGATCTCGGTTGCAGTAGGTGCGGGGCTTGCTTTGTTCTTTAGAGTTCCAGCACTCGGGGTGTTTGGTGCCCTTGGATTAGTCGGCTTTTCTTTAGAGCTTTTAGCTGGTTTGGCCAAAAAGCGCCGGTCGGAGTTATTGAAACTTTGGCCTGAAGTCGTTGATTCAATTGCCTCCGCTGTCGCCGCAGGCATATCCCTACCTGAAGCCTTTCAGCAGCTGTCAAACCGTGGCCCCATGCGGCTTCGAATGGCCTTCGGAGGTTTTAATCAAAGGCTGGATGTCGGTTGGGGAACGCTTGACGCTCTTGATTGGCTGAAGTCCCAGTTCGGCGAGGTTCACTCTGACCGGCTCATCGAGGTGCTCAGGTTGTCTACCCAAAATGGTGGCGAGGCACTGGGGGTAGCTCTAAAATCGCAATCCAAGCAACTACGAGAGGACATTGGCCTGTTGGGGCAGCTCGAATCTAAGCAGGGTTGGGTTTCGGGCACCGCCAAACTTGCTGTGGCTTCACCCTGGATCATCGTCGCCATGCTCTCCATCCGCCCTGAAAATGCGGCAATTTACAACTCCACGAGTGGCGCTGTGGTGCTGTTGGTAGGTTTCCTGATTTCTATTGGCGCTTACCGAGTAATTCATTTGATGAGCCTTTTGCCGCAGCAACCTCGGGTATTTGCATGATGCTCATATTCTTTGGGTCTTTGTTATGCGCAGGCACTTTCTTCTGCATGGTCTTGTTCATGAGGCCCAAGAAATCACAGAGCCTACTTTCGAGGGTTGCGCTTGGGGGAGTTGGGCGTCGAGAGTTGCGTAACTATGTGGCAGATAGCCGGTCAAAGCGGCTGAGCAGCTGGGCTAGACGCGCGACAATGTCCAAGAAGAGGTTGGCTCAAATCGACCTTGAGTTACCTGATGTCATTGACCTTCTATGGGTTGGTATCACCTCTGGCGCAAATCTGTATTCAGCCATTGCGCATATCCAACCTCGCTTAACCGGCATTTTTGCGGCTGAATTTGGGCGACTTTTGCAGGCGCTGCAAATGGGTTCAACTTTAGATGTCGAGCTTCAGCGCATGGCTGAGCGATTGCCATCGAGACAGTTTCAAGAGTTCTGCCACCGAATTCTGTGGTCGTTGGAAAGAGGAACTCCACTTGTTTCGGTGCTAGCGGACCAAGCGGCTGCAGCCAGGGGTGAACTTCGGAACATGCTGTCCAGGTTGGCTGGTCGCAATGAAACCAGAATGTTGATCCCGCTGGTCTTTCTCATTCTGCCGGTCACAGTTCTCTTTGCTACCTACCCAAGTTTGCAACTACTAAATCTGAGTTATCTATAGGAGGAAAAATGAAAAAAATAAGTGATGAACGTGGAGATGTGCCTGGCTGGGTGCTGATTACGCTGATGACGGCAGGGCTTGTGGTCCTAATGTGGACGGTTGCCGGTCCGGCTCTTCAGGGAGTGTTTCAGCAGGCAATGAATAAAGTTGTTGGCTTCTAGATTTAAGTCTGACCGGGGTTCTGCGGTAGTTGATTTCATCCTTGTTGCCGCCCCTGCTGCGTTGGTGGTCTTGTCAGTGGTTGCTCTTTTGATTACCGGTTTTGGCCGTTCGTTACTGCTTGATGCAGCTATTGAGGGCGCTCGGTTCGCAGCAATGGCCGATCAAGATTCAGATTCGGGCTGCGTCAGGGCAATACGTCAACTACGCCAGACATTTGGGCCCGGTTGGGCGACTACTGCCGAATGCAACCAACTGCAGATCAATGGTTTAGTCACAGAGGTAGTCGAAGTTGGACTTAGCACGCCCATGCTGGGTCTGCTGCCGGCAAGTGTGACGCTCACCGAAAGAGCCCATGCGCAGCGTGAACTTCAAGAATGACCGCGGCTCGACAATGGTCGAGTTCATTATCTTGGGCGTTCTGCTACAAGCGCTGGTTTTGACTGCAGGGCTTGGGTTGATTGCCATGCAACATAAGCAGCTGGCCGCAGAGGCCATGGCCAGGCATGCGCTGCGCTCGCTATTGCTTCACCGTGTTCCGATGGCTGTGACCGCCGATGACTTGGCCCAGCAGTTCAGAATCTCAGAGAGCTACCAGTTGCAACTGGAATGTTCGGACACCTGCACCACCCCTGGAGACATTGCCGTTCTAAAAGTCTCAATCGGTCAAGTATCTGCAGAGGCATCTATGGTGGTTCCGCAATGAACCGTCCAGAAGCCGACTTGTCTATGCATATTGCTAAGGGGGAGCGCGGGTCAATCTCACCACTATTAATTGGGTTTTTGTTCTTTTCCCTGGCAACGGTTTTGGTGGTGGTCTCGGCAACATCCTTGATTATTTTCCAAAAGAGGCTAACCGGACTAGCTGAGGCATCAGCCCTCTGGGGTGAGCAAACCGGCCGTTCAGCTGAGGAGTTCTTGGGCAAACTTCAAGACACACACTTTGAAATGTTGAGCATCAAAGATGATGCCGAGTTTGACGGGCATACCCGGTATGTCGAACTTTGCGCCAAGTGGCAGCCGCCAATAGTAGTGCCGTGGGTGACAGATTCAGCGGTAGTTTGTAGCCGTGGTTTGGCTCGGTCTGGGTGAGCGCCTGTGCTTGTTATTCAAGCCCTAAGCGGTGATGCGCTTTGGCAAATAGCGCCACATCATATAAGCGCCCAATAGCGCCAGTCCACTCATAAAGAACATTGAGGTGGCTAGGCTGGCGATAACCGTGATAGCTGACATCAGTGGTGCGGTTGCAGCTACGCCCGAGTCCATCTGAAAACGGTAAGCGGCCAAGAACTCATTACGGCCAACATTCGGTGAGGCATCGGCACCGATAACCATCACTAGGCCACTTCCAACGCCATTGGCTAGTGCCATCAAAATGGCGATGGCTAGGAAGCCTGCACCATCACTGGTGAACGGCACGGCGGCTAGGCAAAGACTCATTCCAATCAGGGTTGGAACCGCGGCCGCCTTGCGCCCAAACCGATCCATGATGGCGCCACCAAGGTAGAAGAGCGAGAAGTCGATTGCGCCGGCGATGCCTATGTAGAGAGATGCCTGAGCCGGGTCAAGGCCAAGGTGAAGGGCCCAGAGGGGAAGGCCAATAAACCTGGCTGTGCGAGACATAGCAACAATCGTTGAAGCGGTACCGAGAGTTAGCAGGGACCTTTTGTGTAACTTGGCGATCTTCCAAACACTGCCGCCATCATTCGGGGGCGTGTTAAGCATTTTTTCGGGCTTTGTAAAAAGCAAAACCACGCCGGCTAGACCGCAGAAGAGTACGGCCGTCCAGTAAACGTATTCAATGCCAAAACTTGAGATAACCAAAGCACCGATTACAGGGCCTACAAAAGACCCGATTCTGAACATTCCACCTAGCACCGACAGCGCACGAGCTCGCTGATGCGCAGGGACCGTCTCGGTGATGTATGAGTGGCGTGCCAAGCCAAATACGGCTGCAGTAGCGCCAAGTATGAATACGCCCAGCCCAATCATGAAAATGTTGACAGCAAAAACTGCAAACAAAATGCCTATTGTGGCGGTTGCTGACGCCCAAATCATCGACCTGCGCTCACCCATGCGGTCTACAAATTTGGCTGCCGGCAAGTCGGCCACCAAGGTCCCGGCCATAACTAAACCAGCAATAATTCCCGCGGTCGGAATATCCGCACCCAGGCGTTCTGCGCTCGCCGGAATAATCGGAATTAGGCCGGCCTCGCCAATTGAAAAAAGCATGGCCGGAAGGTAAACCGGCAGAATCAATTCTCTGATCTTCAAGTTCTTAGTCGGCTCCGGCACCTTTCAATTATGCCCCTCGCCTAAACTAGGACAGACATGGCAGACCTAGACCTAACCCAAGAAATCCGCGACCTTCGCCAGACCTTCGCCGATATCACGCAGGTTGTCGATGCAGAGAAGCTGGCGCATGAGGTGCTTGAGCTCAAAGAGCAGGCCTCGGACCCAAATATTTGGGATAACGCCGCTAACGCGCAACGAGTGACCAGTAGTCTTTCTCAAAAGCAATCCATGATTTCTAAGCTCGAGTCTGTGCAAAGCCGACTAGATGACCTAGAGGTCCTGGTAGAAATGGCTAACGACGCTAGCGATGCAGGTGTTCAAGCAGAGGCGCAGGGTGAACTTGCAGCTCTGCAAAATTTAATTTCTGACCTTGAGGTGCAAACCCTGCTGAATGGTGAGTATGACTCGCGGTCAGCTGTTGTGACAATTCGTTCGGGGGCTGGTGGCGACGATGCCACCGATTTTGCCGAAATGCTAATGCGCATGTACTTGCGCTATGCCGAAAAGAACAAAATGCCGGTGCAGGTGCTTGATACCTCGTATGCCGAAGGCGCCGGCATTAAATCAGCAACCTTTGAAATTGACGCCCCTTTTGCTTTTGGAACGCTATCGGTCGAGGCTGGAACTCACCGACTTGTACGCATGAGCCCTTTCAACGCGGCCGGCAAACGCCAGACGTCATTTGCTGCTGTTGAGGTTGTTCCGCTGGTCGAACAAACTGAGGCTATCGAGATTCCAGAGAACGAAATCAGAATCGATGTTTTCAGGTCGTCGGGCCCAGGCGGTCAGTCTGTCAACACCACGGATTCAGCTGTTCGAATCACCCACTTGCCAACTGGAACTGTGGTCAGCTGCCAAAACGAGAAAAGCCAAATTCAGAACAAGGCTGCGGCCATGCGTGTGCTTCAGTCGCGCCTGCTTGAAATTCGCCGTCGCGAAGAAGAGGCCAAAAAGAAGCAAATCGCCGGAGACGTAAAGGCTAGTTGGGGTGAGCAGATGCGGTCATACGTACTGGCGCCGTATCAGATGGTCAAGGACCTGCGCACCGACTACGAAGTGAATAACCCATCGGCTGTATTTGACGGCGACCTTGATGGCTTTATTGCGGCGGGTATTCGCTGGCGCAAACAGACACAACAAGAGGCCTAACCCGCTATTCCTAGGGCTCAACTTAGGCTTGAGGCATCATGATTAGCATCTCAAACGTCACCAAGCAGTACAAAGGGTCTAACCGGCCAGCTTTGAACTCTGTGTCACTTGAAATTGGCAAGGGTGACTTTGTCTTTCTGGTCGGAACCTCAGGCTCTGGCAAATCCTCGCTAATGCGCTTGATGTTGCGCGAAGACGTGCCGACCTCTGGTTCAGTGCACGTGCTTGGTGAAAACCTGGTGGGAATCCCAAGCCGCCGAATCCCGTTTTTTCGCCGCCGACTTGGTGTGGTTTTTCAAGACTTCAGGCTTCTGCCAAATAAGACCATTGCTCAGAATGTTGCTTTCAGTCTTGAGGTTATTGGCAAATCCAAGGGCTTCATTCAAGAAGCCGTGCCAGACGTTCTTCGTCTAGTTGGTCTCGATGGCAAGGCTGACCGTCTGCCAAGTGAGCTTTCAGGTGGTGAGCAGCAGCGCGTTGCACTAGCCCGCGCCATTGTGAATAAGCCGGCAATCCTGCTGGCCGACGAACCTACCGGAAACCTGGACCCTTCAACTTCGGAAGAGATCATGGCCCTGATTGAGCGAATCAATTTGAATGGCACCACTGTGGTCATGGCCACACACGATCGCGGAATTGTGGACCGCCTCAAGAAACGCGTAGTTGAGCTTAGCCACGGCGAGATTATTCGTGATGAAGTGGGCGGTTCTTACCGATGAGATTTATTTTGAGCGAGATCCGTCAGGGTATTTTCCGAAACCTATCGATGGTGGTCTCAGTTGTTTTGGTCACCTTTGTTTCACTGACATTTGTTGGCACAGCGGCGCTTTTGCAGCTGCAAATTGGCCAGATGAAGAACTACTGGTACGACCGTGCACAGGTTGCCATCTACATGTGCAGCGATGTTTCGCCAGCCGATGTTTGCCCTCAGGGCGAGGCATCAGTAGACCTGAAAGCCGCTGTTGAAGAGAAGTTGAATTCGCCAACGCTCACGGCATACGTTGAAAAGTATTACTTCGAGGACCACGACCAGGCCTACGCAACATTCCAAGAGCAATTCAAGGACAACGCCGTAGCCAAGTATGTTTCCAAGAATCAGTTGAACGAGACGTTCTGGGTCAAACTTGAAGACTCAAGTCAGAGCCAAATTATCGCTGAGAGTTTTGGCGGAGTTGCCGGTGTTGAAGAGGTTAGGGACCAGCGCACCTACCTAGACCAGATTTTCAGCATCTTGAATGCGGCTTCAATCGCATCGATCGGTGTTGCAGCCTTGATGTTGTTCTCGGCTGCTCTACTTATTTCAACCACAATTCGCCTCAGCGCCTTTAGCCGCCGTCGCGAGCTGGGCATTATGCGTTTGGTTGGTGCCAGCAACTTCTATATTCAGCTGCCGTTCATTCTCGAGGGAGTGGTCGCAGCAACCATCGGCTCGGTGCTTGCCGGGGGTGCCGTTTTGGCAATCGTGCAGTTCTTTGTTCAGGGTTACTTGGCTGAGCGCCTGCCATTTACCAGTTTCGTGACGCTGTCAGACGCCATGCTGGTTCTGCCGCTGTTAATTGGTGCTGGAATCATTCTTGCGGCTGGCGCATCTGGTTTGGCTATTCGCAGGTATCTGCGAATATAGAAACCTTATGCCTAAAGAACGCGGACAAAAGGTGGTTGCCAGCAACCGTAAGGCTCGCCACGACTACCTGATTCTTGACGTTTATGAAGCGGGAATGGTTTTGACCGGCCCTGAGGTCAAGTCTCTGCGTGCTGGCCGCGCCTCACTGGTGGATGGTTACGCGAGCATCGACGGTGGCGAGGTCTGGCTCGAGAACGTTCACATTCCTGAATACACCCAGGCCACCTGGAACAATCACCCGGCAAGGCGCAAGCGCAAACTTTTGTTGCATGGGCACGAGATTTACAAGCTCATGGGCAAGGTTAAAGAATCAGGCTTGACTCTGGTTCCGCTGTCCATTTATTTCAAGGATGGCCGCGCCAAGGTTGAGCTGGCCCTGGCTAAGGGTAAGCGCGAGTACGACAAGCGTCAGACCTTGAAAGAGCAAACCGACAAGCGTGAGGCTGCCAGAGCCATGTCTTCTAAGGGCAAAGACTGGTAACACAGAGACTCTCAGGGAACGCACAGCCTATTGTCGGCTGAAGGCCGTATCCTTGAGATAACCCCAAGAGACCAAGGCCCAGACGTTTAGGTTAGGTCTTTTGGGTGATGATAACTAAATATGGGGATGATCGGTTTCGACAGTGCATGTGTAACTGGAAGAAGCGGGTCGAGAATGCAGCGTCAACTCGTTAATGTCCGCTGCAAACTATAGGTGCTAAATCATCACGCACCGACTTTGCCCTAGCTGCTTAATAGCGCTAGCCCCGAAGTCCGTTAGATCAGATTTGATTTCGTTCTGAACCCTAGCGTCATTTAGAGATCTTGCTGAGTAGTTGTGTCTTAGGGCTGCTCGGGACTTTTACTTTGACTGGGCCTGTCGGACGTGTCGCTTCAAGCTAGTGCCGGGGCCAAGTAGAACCATATTGAAGCTACACCCGTAGAAGAGTCAGAAACTCTGTATTGGACGGGGGTTCAATTCCCCCCATCTCCACTCAGGCTTTTGCTTCGGCTAAAGACTACGAGTCATCCCATGCGCAAGCCCCCTAGGAATAGGGGGCTTTTGCGTTTCTTTGCTATACATAAAGTGGGTCGAACACTTGGTTGGATTTTCTTCAACGGGCTGAGAGGGGAGTGCAGGTGGACGTTGGTGCGACACTATTTTTAGTGCCTTTGATCGGGCTAGTTCTGTGGCTCCCACTCATCGGCAAAAAGTGGTCAGTTATCGTGGCAACTTTTATTTATGGAACACCAATGGTGTTGTGTTCGGTTTTTGCCTTCCTAATGCTGAGTGAGCCGCCTGCGGGCCCAAGTCATTCATTTGCAATTGCTTATCTCTGGATTGCTGGCATTTCTGGTTCCCTGATTGTCCTAACTTTTGTCATTTATGGGTATCGACAACGCAAGCAAAATGGCGGCACCGCAAAGACTACGATTAAGTAATGACCTCTGCCTCGACCATTGCTGAATGGTTAGTTTCGTATGGCAACCTTGCCTTTGAAATTCTTGGCACCTTAGCCTTTGCGCTATCAGGCCTAATTGAGGCAGCTCGCAAGCGCCTTGATTTGGTGGGTATGGCTATTGTTACCGCTTTGGCAGCATTTGGTGGTGGAACCCTGCGTGACATTCTGCTTGACCGTCGACCATTCTTTTGGGTAGAAAACTGGGGCTGGATCTGGGTCATATTGGCTCTTTGTGCCCTGGCTTTGGTCTTTATGCGTGCACGGCACATTGAGCTCACCGAGAAATCTATGCAATGGCCAGATGCACTGGGTTTGGGTATTTTTGCTGCCACTGGAACCCAGATTGCCATCGATGCAGGAATGCCTGCGATTATCGCTGTGATTATGGGTGTAATTACCCCAGTCTTTGGTGGTGTGCTTCGCGATGTTGTGGTTAACGAGATTCCACGCGCTTTTAACGACCACCAGCCGTACGCGGTTGTTGCGTTTGCTGGTGCCTGGTTGGTTGTGCTGCTGAATCAACTTAATTGGGGAGCGTTTTGGGCAGTAAGTGCCTCGGCAGCAGCCATTGTGGCTCTGCGAATGGTTGCCATTGGTCTTGGTTGGCGTTTGCCAACCTGGCGCGTCTAGCGTTTAGCTCGCGTCTTCTAGAACCTCATTGCACGGCGCCAACTGGGCCACGCGCTGTGGGGTCACTCCAAGCAAAACGGCAATGTCGCGCATGGTTAGCCCACGGTCTCGCATGCGCCCGACGACATCGCGAATCTCGTTCGATGCTTCTTCTTGCAGGCGAGTGGCCTCGCGCATCTTTGCCTGAGCAGCTTCAATGTCGCAAATGATGCCTGGCATTACGGCCTCAACCTTGACCACAATGTCGCACTTGGACTCGCCAGTGGTCTGCTCGGCCAGAAGCTTGATCTGCTCGGTTGCCTTGTCTAGGCGCTTGGCAGTGGTCTTAAAGTTTCCGAGTTCGGGTACGGCAATTAGCCAGCCGTCTTCTTGGCGTTCGCACAGCGCTTTGATTTCCATTGCGACTCCTAACTCGTAACAATCTGTAAAGCCCTACTTGACTAATCTTGTCAACCCGTGCTTTACTTACAACTGTAAATCGGAAAATGCCGAAATTCAAGACTACAAAGGAAATTTATGAACATCGTTTACGCAATCGCAGCTCTTGCTCTTTCTGGCTTCGTGGCCTTCAGCTTTTACAAGGCTGGCAAGTTCAAGGCGACCGCTTCAAAAGAGACTCTTTTGGGTGCAGGTTTTGGTTGGGTGGCCAACATTCCATTTGGTCTAGTGCGCTTGATCGCCTGGGTTGAACTTCTTGGTGCTGTGGGTGTTGTGCTAGCACCTCTGGCTGCCTACTTTGTTCCAGGCTTCGCTTGGGCTCAGATTCTTGGTGTTCTAGCAGCTGCTGGTCTGGCTTTGACAATGTTGGTTGCTCACATCATGCACACCGTTCGTGGCGAGAACAAGTACACCTGGAAGATGACCACCAGCCTGTTCCTATTCAGTGCTTTGGCGGCCGTTCTTCAGGCGCTAGTTACCTTGCCTGTTTTCTAAACTAACGGTTTTACAAATCCAGCCCTGTTGGCTGCCCTATTTAGGGTGGCTAATAGGGCTGGTGCCGTTAACAGGATTAACACCGACGTCGTGATTGCGCGCCCGAGATCCCATACCAAACCACCGGTAAAAATTTCATATTGAATGAAGCGGGACAAATTATCGGCAATCGAGCCCCCAGGTAGGTACGACACAGTGGAGCCCTGGCCCGCCAGAAATGGCCAGTTCCAAAGCGTCATTAGCCCGCCGTAAATAAAGCTGCCAACGAATGCAAAGATAATCAGGTTCGCAGTTTGCAACCAGGTTGACTTAACTTTTGGAAGGCTGCCAGCCAACAGGCCAAGTAACGCAGCTGCCATCATTTGGAATGGCAGCCAGGGCCCGATACCTCCAGTTAAAAGCGCGGAGACCAGCAGCGAGGTGGCCCCGAGTAGAAAACCAAAGCTGGAACCGAACACATAAGCGCTGATAATAATGAGGAAAAACGAGGTTTCGATGCCTGCGGTGCCGGCCCCAAGCATTCGTATTACGGCATTCAGAGCTGTGAGAACACCCAGCAAGGCTATTTGCCTTGAATCTATGCCACCAGCCGAGTACTCAACCAGCAACAAGACCAACAGCACCGGCATCAAAATGAGAAACACTGTCTGGGAATAGCGCGGCTCGGAACCAACGCTAATAAAAAGCGGCCAAGCAAACATCATCAAGCTAGCTAGGCCACTCAGGCTAGTGATTAGTAGACGAAACCAGGGGCTTTTCTTTAGTGTCATGCCGGCCACACCTGGCCTACTGAGAGTAAGTTGTTCGACTGAGACAGTGAGGCAAGTTGAGTGGGGTGTGGGCTGTTCGGGCCAAGAGCTGTTTCGGTGGAAGAAGTTGCCTTGATTTGCCCCTGATTGATTTCAAGCACGCGGTCCGCAATTTGGGCAACAAACTCCACATCATGCGAGGACACCAAAAGACAGTGGCCTTCGTTGCGCAGTCTTATGATTTGCTTGGCCAAGCGATGTTTGGCCTGGTAATCGAGGCCTCGAGTTGGTTCATCTAGCAGCAGAATCTTTGCGCCGTTGGCGAGCTGAATGGCAAGAGTTAGCGAAAGCTGTTGGCCCGCAGACAAATCACGAGGGTGTCTTTGTGGGTCTATGCGCCCAGTAAGAGATTCAAGAATCCTGGCTGTTGTTCCGTTTGCCAAACCGCCAAATTTATCGGACTCGGCCAATTCCTTTGAAACTGTGTTCAAGAAGAGCAAGTCAGAAGCCTGTTGTGGCACGGCGGTAATGAGCCGCAGTCGCCGCTCTGGTTTCATGTGCACGGGGTTGCCATCAATTGTTGAGATGGTTCCAAACTTGAGCTTGAGCGTGCCTAACAAAGCAGATAGAAGAGTAGTTTTACCGGAGCCGTTTGGGCCCATGAGTGCGGTGACGCTTGAGTGATTCAGCGCAAAATTAGCGTTCTTGATTACATCGCCATTGCCGTAGCCCGCAGTCAAATTTTCAACCCTTAGCGCCACGTCCGGAGTCTTTTCGCTAACTTCCGGCAACCGCTCGGTTATGGTCACTTTTGAAGAATCCCAATGAGGCAGCGCGGCCTCAAGTGAGGTGGCTATCGCTGGCCAGTTCAATTTTTGGCTCAATTCAACTAGCGGGGGAGCGTAGCGATAATCGGTGAATTGCGTCTGCTTGGAGCCTTGGGTTACTGAGCCATCACCGTGCACAGTTATTACGGTGTCGACAAGATCCAGCACTCTCTCGATTCGATGTTCAACGATGGCCACAGTGATGCCGTCATTTTTTGCTAAATCACGCAGAATCGCTAGTACCTCTTGGGCTGCATCTGGCGAGAGCGCTGAGGTGGGTTCGTCAAGCAAAAGAACGCGTTGCCCCGCAGCCAGCGCGGCGGCTATGGCCACCTTTTGTTGCTGACCGCCCGAAAGCTGGTTGAGGTTTCGCTCAAGAAGTGGCCCTAAGTCAAAACGGCGGCAGACCCAATCGAGTTGGCCTTGCATCTTTGAACGGGTAAACCCCAACTGTTCCATCCCGTAAACCAACTCATCTTCGACGGTGTCACCGACGAATGACCCCTCGGGTTGTTGATTGACATAGCCAATAGTTTCGGCCAACTGCCTTGGTTGTCGTCCTTGAATCGCCTTTCCATTGACAAGGACTTCACCGCTCATTGTGCCGCCAGTGAAGTGCGGCACTAGGCCGTTGAAACACTTGAGGAGTGAGGATTTACCGCTGCCGGTTGGGCCGCAAATCAGGGCTATGTCTCCGCTGTTAATGTGCAGATTCACGTGCCTCAATACAAGCTCTTCACTGCTACCGTATCCAAAATTCAGGTTCTTGACCCTAATCATTTTTAGGCCCCCAATGCCATCGATAAGGCAAGCGTCGCAATGCCAAAACTGATAACGGCCAAGTCCTTGCCCTGAAACTTGATCACTCGGAACCTGCTTCTGAGGCCCTGCTTTGAGGTTGCCCGCAGGCTGATCGAGGTGGCTCCGATGGTTATCAAGAAGGCTAACGCTGCAAGCCAATTACCGCTGCCGCTGAGAAGAAAGAAGATTCCCAGTACTGCTGCGAGAAGGGCAAGCGCTGTCGCTGTTCGCGAAATGGCAATCGTGGTTGAAGACACCTGGCCTTTGCGTCCAAAACCTCGAGTGTCCATGCTGGCTGCCAGCGCCAACGAAGAATCGATTGTGTCTTCTAGGGCAGGGGTCACAATGCTTGCCAGCGAGGACAGCCCTTTGCTGCGACCGCGCAATTGACGGGCTTGCCTAACTCTCAACAAACTAGCGATTAGCTGCGGAGCCAAGTTGATGGCGATCACCACTGCGGTGGCAACTTCGTAGAGTGCCCCAGGGGTTGCCTTGAGGAGTTTTCTGGGGTTAGCCAGAGTATTGGCCGAAGCAACGCTCAAGATAATGGCAGCCAGGCGAAACCCATCGGTGAGTGCACTGAAAAAAGCTTGGGCTGAAACTCTGCCGAGCAGAGATGATTTCATTCCAAAGCCAAGGTTTAACTCAATGGCTGGTAGCTGTAACACCGCAGGGGCAGAAGGATCGGAGAAGTTGAAAATTACTCTGAAAACGACTCTGGTGACAATAACTATGGCAGCCAGCGCTAGGTAAAAATTTAGTGATTGAGCCCAGTTTGACTCGCCTCGAAAGACCAGAAGCAACGTCACATTGATTAGGCAAATCGACACCATCAACATCGGATCGGTTGACATGCTGGCGGTGAGAGCAAGCAAGAGTCCCAAAATCCACCAAGTTGTGGGGTGAAAGTTCTCAGCCTTGGGTAATGGCATCGGCTAACCCGCCGAGCATTCCAGTTTGGGTGCGCTCACCGAAGGTTGTTGCTCTTGCTCAGGGGTGCTCGCAGTAATAAAAACCCAGCCCTCTGCTGAACCGCATTTCAAGATATTTGCCGGGTCTGCCGCGCCCTGGCCACTTCTTACCCAAGCCCCGTTTTCTAGGGTTTTGAAGTAGACCCAGCTGCCTTCTTCGTAAGTTGGCGTGTCCAAGCAATCTTGATTGTCTGTTGAAGGCCACCCATTGATTCGGCAAACAAATGCATCAGGATATTGAGCTGTGCCCTCAACCGTTAGTCCAGAGTGCTCCATCAAACCCCAGCCATTACCTTCAAAGTTTTCGGCGCACTCGGTCAAAGTCTCTTTGCCGGAACCTGCGCCAAAGTCAACCACCAATGTCACCCCTGTGGTTTGGCAAACTCCTGAGGTTGACGCCTTTGCAGTGCCAACCTCAGGAGTTTGTAGGTTTTGCCCGAGCACTCCGAACAGTCCGAAAGCGGTCAGAAGTACCGCAACGGTAAGAAATAAACCTTTTGGCATTCTTAATCGGTGAGCAGGTCTAGGTAGCTCTTAGCAATGAGCGGCACGTATGCCTGAGATGTTGCCATTAGGTCGGCAGCGCCGCCGCTCCAAGGGGTTTTGAAGCCTCCAGTTGCCACCAACTTGCTCCGCAGCCAAATTCGGTATTCCTTGGCCTCCTCTAGCTTGCCGGCCGCTTTCAGTCCCATGGCAGCATAAGCCGTGCCATTCAGGTCAAAGCCAGATCCATCGGTGTACTCAAAGTGGTTGTCGGTGGTGTCATTTTTGCGAAGGTAGCTAAGCGCCTTCCCGATTGCAACCGAACGTTTTTTGTCTTCAGCGCTGGTGCCAAACCATCGGCGAAGAGAAAGCGCTTGCAAGGCCAGGCCGGTACCGTCAATTGAGCTGGCCTCGCCGTATGAGGTGAAGCCACCATCGGTGTTTTGTCTAGAAATCAGCTTTTGAATAACTTTGTTTGCCAGGGTGTGCTCCAAGTAGGCGTTGAGGCCCAGGGCTACCCAGGCATAGTCAAAGTCGCTGAGTGCGCCCACTACGGTTCCGTCAGTGCGAATCTGCTTCTTCAACTCCAGAAATACTTGGTACTTGAGTGACTCAGTTGGCACTTCGAGTGCTTGGGCTACAAACAGGTATTTGCCTGCAGCTGCAGGGTGCACCGTCTTAGTGGCATCGGTGTTGAACACGTAGCCATTGCGGGTTGAGACATCGCCAACCACCGATTTAGTGTTCAGCAAGTAGCGAGCTTTCGTTGTCAACTTTCCAAGGTCGTATCCTCCAGCGCTGAGCTGAAGAAGTGCCTCAATGGACATGCCAATGTCCTTGGAGCCGGCGGTGAAACCAGGTAGGTATTTTCCGCTAACGAATTTGCCGTTCAACCAGCTAACCGTTGATTGGTAAGGGGGAGCAGCTACTGCCGCGGTGGGCGCCAGAATGGCAAGAGTGGTGGTGACGCTGATGATTGCAACAAATTTGCGCAATCCAGATTTAGTTCCAAACATTTGAAACCTTTCGCTTTTGGCGATCTGAATGCGAAGACGAAAGGTAGGAACCAATCGACTCCGACCGTAGACCTCGACGGTGATTAAGGAGTCATTTGCTTTCAGGCAGGCATTCCGACTTACCGAAATATTCGGCTTACGGTTGCGGGTCAGCGCCGGATTCTCACCGGACTTTCCCTGCTCTAAGCAAAAGTGCTGCCATGGCTGGCAACTGCACCCAATCTAGCAGGGATGGCTAGGGAAGTGGCAGTAAGTTACCGATTAAGGCAAAGCCCACGAATGAAACCGCGTCAAGAATGAAGTGGGCAATCACTAAAGGCATGACTCGGCCCCAGCGCTTATACGCCATTCCAAACACCAGCCCCATCAGTAGGTTTCCAATAAAGCCGCCAAACCCCTGGTACAGGTGGTAGCTGCCTCTTAATAGAGCGCTAGCCCAAAGCTGTTTTGGCCAAGACAATCCCAATTTCTGCAGTCGGTCAAAGAAAAAGGCGACCACTATGACCTCTTCGACCAATGCAGCCTTGACTGCCGCCAGGAGGAGAATTGGCACGGCCCACCAATACTCCGGCAGCTCTGCCGGAATTATTTTGCTGGACAGCCCCAACAGACGCGCAACTATGTAAAGCGCGATTCCAGGAATTCCGATGAGGGCGGCAAGCCCAAAGCCCTGAGTGAGCGAGACCGCGGGCCGATGGAAGTTCAGCCCAATCCGTGAATACGGGTTGCCGTCTGACTGCCAGATTAGATAAAGGGCCAGGGCCACCGGTGCCAGCCCAAACCCTATTCCCAGCAACTGGTAGGTGAGGTCCAGCCACTCGGCCCGGGCCAGCGATGGATTGATGCTGGTGGTTTGCGCCGCCAGCCCAGACGGTGCAGTCAGTTTATTGATTAGAGAAACTATCGAGTAGAACGCTGATGCGCCAAGGCTCAGCGCCAAGACGATCAAGATTTCAATTTTGTATGCCGCAGATTTACTCATCGTTGGTCGCGTCGTCCTTCACATCCCTAGGCTAACCGGCATTGTCCCGATAGAATAAGAGAGCAGGGGCTCAAAGATGCAATTCTGCACCCCCTAATTAATTCTGTGCCAACTTAGATTGCTTGGCGCGCTCAAAAGAGGATGTTCTTATGGCTCAGGCCACCAGAGATGATTTGCGCAATGTTGCCATTGTTGCCCACGTAGACCACGGTAAGACCACTTTGGTTGATGCCATGCTTCGTCAGACCGGTTCGTTCAGTGACCACGCCGCCGTTGGCGAGCGCGTCATGGACTCGGGTGACCTAGAGCGCGAGAAGGGAATTACCATCCTCGCGAAAAACACCGCGATTGCTTATAAGGGTGAGCACTCAACCGGTAAAGAAATCACTATCAACGTTATTGACACCCCGGGCCACGCCGACTTCGGTGGCGAGGTTGAACGCGGTCTTTCGATGGTTGACGGTGTAGTTCTTTTGGTTGACGCATCTGAGGGCCCACTGCCACAGACTCGTTTCGTGCTTCGAAAGGCGCTAGAGGCCAAGCTTCCTGTAATCCTTTTGGTCAACAAGACTGACCGTGCCGACGCGCGTATCGATGAGGTCGTTGAAGAGACTCACGACCTGCTTTTGGGTCTAGCTTCAGACCTTCACGATTCAGTGCCTGACCTAGACATCGATGGCATCCTCGAGTTGCCAATCATCTACGCATCTGGTCGTGCGGGTATCGCATCGCTAACCAAGCCAGCTGACGGCACTTTGCCTGAGGGTGAAAACCTCGAGCCACTTTTCGGCGCCATCATGAAGTACATCCCGGCTCCTCAGTACGACGACGAGGCTCCGCTTCAGGCTCACGTAACCAACCTTGACGCATCTCCATTCTTGGGTCGTCTAGCGTTGCTTCGTATCTTCAACGGCACCCTGCGCAAGGGCCAGCAGGTTGCTTGGGTTCGCCAAGATGGCACCACTCAGAACGTAAAGATCACTGAGCTTCTAAAGACCAAGGCGCTTGAGCGCTTCCCAACCGAAGAGGCAAACCCTGGTGACATTGTTGCCGTGGCTGGTATCGAAGAGATCACCATTGGTGAAACTCTGGCCGATCCAAACGACGTTCGCCCTCTTCCGATGATTAAGGTTGACGACCCTGCAATCTCGATGACCATTGGTATCAACACTTCGCCAATGGCTGGTCGAGTCAAGGGCGCCAAAGTCACCGCGCGTCTAGTTAAGGACCGCCTTGACAAAGAGCTAATCGGTAACGTGTCAATCAAGGTACTTCCGACCGAACGCCCAGATGCTTGGGAAGTTCAGGGCCGCGGTGAGCTTGCGCTAGCAATTTTGGTGGAGCAGATGCGCCGCGAGGGCTACGAACTTACCGTTGGTAAGCCTCAGGTAGTTACCAAGCGCATCGATGGCAAGTTGCACGAGCCTTTCGAAGACCTAACCATCGACGTTCCTGAAGAGTTCTTGGGCGCCATGACTCAGCTACTTGCCGCTCGCAAGGGTCAGATGATCAACATGGTTTCAAACGCAACTGGCTGGACTCGCATGGAATTCCGTGTTCCTAGCCGGGGTCTAATCGGCTTCCGTACCGAGTTCTTGACCCAGACCAAGGGAACCGGTATTGCCAACGCAATCTCTGCCGGTTACGACGCTTGGGCTGGTGACATCACCACTCGAAACAATGGTTCGCTAGTTGCTGACCGTGCCGGTGTAGTGACTCCATTCGCGATGATTGGTCTACAGGAGCGCGGTTCATTCTTCGTTCAGCCAACCAGCGAGGTTTACGCGGGTATGGTCATCGGCGAGAACTCACGCGCAGACGACATGGAAGTAAACATCACCAAAGAAAAGAAGCTCACTAACATGAGAGCTTCATCTTCAGATGAATTCCAGTCACTAACCCCACCTCGCACCCTTTCGCTAGAAGAGTGCCTCGAGTTTGCCCGTGAAGACGAGTGTGTTGAGGTAACTCCAGAGGCCACTCGTATTCGCAAGGTTGAGCTTGACTCAAACGTGCGTGCACGCTTGGCTTCACAGCGCAAGAACGCTAGCGAAGGCAAGTAGTTTTTGATTAGAGAGTCCCCGGTTGCTTCGGCAGTCGGGGATTTTTTATGACCTAAAGTGTTTGTATGGCAAAGGCAAAGTTCAACCCAAAGCGTCTATTTATAGTTCACGCTCACCCAGACGATGAAAGCCTTTTCACGGGCCACGTAATTGCTGACAGCATCAGCAAAAAAGCTGAGGTCATGGTGTTTACCTTGACTCGCGGCGAGCGCGGCAAAGTCAAGCTAGACGAGCTTCGCGCGTTAGAGGGTAACCTGCAGGCCATGGGCGCTTTTCGTGCGACTGAACTTCGCGAGGCGCTGGCTGCGTTCGGCGACGTTAAACACGCTTTTGCGGGTACCCGCGCTTACCTGGATTCGGGTCTAAGAATTAACGCCATGGGCAAGCCGGCAAAGCCTCGCGATCTCGATGAAATGGCACTTTCGGCGGCAGCAACCTCAGTGATTGCCGAGGACATCGCCAGAGCCATCAAAACTTTCAACCCCGATGTGGTTTTGACTTATAACAGTCGCGGTGGTTTTGGTCACCCAGACCACAAGATGGCCTATGAGGCAACCTCTATGGCATTGCGCAAAATCACGAAGCAAAAGCGCGGCCGGGCACCAGAGTTTTGGGTCATTGCTGAGCCACGTGAGCGATTTGATGTTGAGATTGGCAGCGCCAAAACAGCGGCCACCAAAAAGGCAGCCCTCGAAGCCCACGCCAGCCAGGTCGCTGTGCATGCTGAGACCTACTCTGTGGTTCCTGGAAAAGAGATTCGATACGACCGCCCAGAGCGTCTGCGCCGTCAAACCTTGAGTAATTTTGCCCACTGGAAGCCTTTTCTCTCTTCTTTCTGGGCTCTGCCACTTGGTGTCTTGTTTGCTTTTGCCGGCACCATGTTGCACCAGGTTCGGGCAAACGATCCGGCGCAAACCCAGCTGGGCTTGATTGTCGCGCTAGCCATGACTGCCTCAATTGCACTGGGTCTTCGCCTCATGCGCCGCTCAAGGGGTGCGCTGTATTTGCTGACAGCAGGCTTGAGCGCCACGGTGTTCTGGCTATCCCAGCGCCAGCCCGGCGGCGAGCTTTTCATTCCGGGAAACGATGTAGGTAACATTTGGGCATTTGGCTCAATTGGTATTTGCGCATTGATTATTCTTTTTCCGAGGGTTCAGCCTGGCGCGTGGCGCAGAAGTTCGCGCGGGCATCGTTAAACTAGAACCAGTTACCGAAAGGATCACCCCATGACTTATGTAATCGCATTGCCATGCGTTGACGTCAAGGACAAGGCATGTATCGAAGAGTGCCCAGTTGACTGCATCTATGAGGGTGACCGTATGCTTTACATCCACCCGGATGAGTGTGTTGACTGTGGTGCTTGTGAGCCAGTTTGCCCAGTTGAGGCAATCTACTACGAGGATGACTTGCCTTCTCAGTGGTCTGACTACTACAAGGCAAACGTTGAGTTCTTCAGCGAGATTGGTTCACCAGGCGGTGCAGCCAAGGTTGGCAAGCTCGACCTTGACCACGCGGTAATTACCGCACTTCCGCCACAGGGCGAGTAATAGTGTTCGATCGACTGCCTGAGTACCCCTGGGAGCAGCTAAAGCCTTACGCAGCTAAGGCAGCTTTACATCCAAATGGCGCAGTCGACCTATCGGTGGGTTCACCTGTAGACCCAACGCCGTCAATCATTCAAGAGGCACTGAACGCGTCTTCAAACGCGCCGGGTTACCCTTCAACCGGCGGCTCACCAGAATTCAAGGCCGCTGTCGTTGAATGGTTTGCCAGACGTCGCGGTGTGCCTGGCTTGAAGCCAGATCAAGTGATGCCAACCATTGGTTCAAAGGAGCTAATTTCTTGGTTGCCGCTGCTAATGGGTCTTGGCCCAGGCGATGTCGTGGTTCAGCCAAAGGTTGCCTACACGGCCTACGTGGTTGGTGCCGCCCTCTGTGGGGCCGAGATTGTCTCTGAAGATGACCCGGCAAAATGGCCCTCGAACGCCAAACTGATTTGGATTAACTCTCCTGGAAACCCAGATGGCCGTGTCATGGATGTTGCCGAAATGAAGGCTGCAGTTGACCGAGCACGTGAACTCGGGGCTTTGCTTGCCAGCGATGAGTGCTACGCCGAGCTGGGTTGGAACGAATGGTCTGACCAGCTGATTCCGAGCGTCTTGGACCCACGTGTTTGCGGTGCAACTCATGAAGGTGTGCTGGCTGTCTATTCATTGAGTAAGCAGTCAAACATGGCCGGCTATCGCGCTGCATTTGCCGTGGGGGAGGCTGCCCTGATCAAGGGGCTCGTGAATTTGCGCATGCACTCTGGGCTGAACACCCCGGGACCAGTTCAGCGGGCCATGGTGGTTGCTCTCGGCGACGAGGACCACGTTGCGGTCGAGAAAGAAATCTACAGAGAGCGCCGCGAGGTGCTTTTGGCTGCGGTGCGTGACTACGGTTTCGAGCTGAGCGAAAGCCAAGCAGGTTTGTACCTTTGGGCCACTTTGGGCGAAGACTGTTGGGCAACCGTAGACAGAATGGCCGAGCTCGGCATCGTGGTTGTGCCTGGAACTTTTTATGGTGAACACAGCACTCAGCACGTTCGCTTTTCGATTACCGCAACAGACGACAAGATTGCCGAGGGAGCGCGCAGGTTGCGCGATGCCATAGGCTTGAATAACGCCTAAAAAAGGCACACTAACAGCAGTAGGAGCTTCGATGACCTCGAGCGACAAAGTAACTATTACTTACGGCAATACCACCGCCGAATTTCCAGTTATTTCAGCCGTAGATGGACCAGATGCAGTCGACATTTCTAAGTTGACGGCAACCACTGGCCTAACCGCTTATGACCAGGGTTTTGTAAACACCGCGTCTACAAAGTCGGCCATTACATTCATCGATGGCGCTCAGGGCATTTTGCGCCACCGAGGCTACCCAATCGAGCAACTGGCCGGAACCAAGAGCTTCTTGGAGACCGCATGGCTTTTGATTTATGGTGAGCTGCCAACTGCCGAAGAGCTTTCAGCTTTTGAAGACAGAATTCGCCGCCACACCTTGGTGCACGAGGATCTAAAGAACCTATTCCACGCTATGCCTCAGAACGCGCACCCAATGGCCGTTCTGGCAGCGGGAGTGTCTGCACTCTCAACTTTCTACCAAGATGCACTTGATCCTCACGATCCTGCTCAGGTTGAACTTTCAACCATCCGTCTGCTGGCCAAGCTTCCAGTTTTGGCAGCTTACGCACACAAGAACAGCTTGGGTCAGGCATTGCTTTACCCAGATAACTCGCTTTCATACGTAGAAAACTTCTTGCGCTTGAACTTTGGCAACATGGCCGAAGAGTACGTGCAAAACCCAGTCGTAACCAAGGCGCTAGACACACTATTGGTGTTGCACGCTGACCACGAGCAGAACTGCTCGACATCAACCGTTCGTTTGGTTGGTTCAAGTCAGGCAAACCTTTTTGCTTCAGTGTCATCTGGTATCAACGCGCTGTTTGGCCCATTGCACGGTGGTGCCAACGAGGCAGTGCTAGAAATGCTTACCCAAATTCGTGATTCAGGTGAAAGCGTTCAGGCATTTGTAAACCGAGTAAAGAACAAAGAAGATGGCATTCGTCTAATGGGCTTCGGTCACCGCGTCTACAAAAACCTTGACCCACGCGCTCGTATTGTCAAAGCCACTGCCGACAAGGTTTTGGCTGAGTTGGGTGTTCAAGACCCACTGCTCGACATTGCCAAGGAGCTTGAGGGTGTGGCGCTTGCTGACCCTTATTTCCAAGAGCGCAAGCTGTACCCAAACGTAGACTTCTACACCGGTGTCATCTACAAGGCGCTGGGATTCCCACCGCACATGTTCACCGCTCTGTTCGCCATGGGTCGTCTTCCAGGCTGGATCGCTCACTGGCGCGAAATGAATGTTGACCCGGCCACCAAGATTGGCCGCCCACAGCAGGTTTACATCGGCGAGCCACAGCGTGATCTAAAGGGTTTCTTTCACTAATACCGGCTTAGGCAAATAAAAAAGACCTCCGCTTAGGAGGTCTTTTTTATTTTGTAAAAACTATTCGGTTTTATTCAGCCAAAACACGGTTGTGTCGCCGTAGTTCTTCTCTTCATCAAGTTCGAGGCCTTTTGGCAGGGCAACCAATCCAGTTCTACTGGAGCGCTCTAGCATGACAATCGCATCTACTGCCAAGCGTGGAAGGAGTGCGACCAGGTTTTCGGCTACCTCTTCGTTGGAGATTTCGTAAGGCGGGTCAATGAAAACTACATCATATTCAAGTGAATCGCTGGCCAGAAAAGAGCTAACGGCCTTGTTGGCAACCTTAGTTACCTGGTCGTAAAACCCCTCTTTCTCCATGGCTTTCTGGATCATTTGAGTGTTCTTGACGCACACCGCGGCAGCCTTGCCGTCGCGCTCGACCATCATCGCAAAGATCGCTCCCCGGCTTACCGCTTCTAAAGCCAATGCGCCGGTTCCGGCATAGAGGTCCAACACTCGCTTGTTGTCGACCATGTCTCTAGCCTCTAAACGGTTGAAAATGGCCTCGCGAATGCGGTCGCTGGTTGGTCTTGTCGCTTTTGCAGGGCTGGCGAGTAGTCTCGAGCCAGCAATTCCACCGATGATTCTTGTCATAACGTTGCCAAGCCTACCTTCTGCCGGCATTTGGTCAGCGATGATAGAAGCATGCTGCTGCCAACTGAACCGCTTGACCGTGTGCTGGGTGACCGCACGGCAAAGTCTTTGGGCAAGCACCTGGGGCTCAAAACTGTCGGAGATTTGCTTATGCATTTTCCGAGACGATACGCCACTCGCGGCACACTCACGCCGATCAGTGACATTCCGCTGGGGGAGCCGGCAACCGTTGTAGCCGACATACTTGAGGTTCGTGAGCGCCGCATGAAGGGGCGCAACGGCAGCATTCTTGAGGTGTTGATCACCGATGGTAAGGGCAAGATGACCCTTACCTTTTTCAATCAGGCCTGGCGTCAAAAGGAGTTGCGCGCAGGCGTTCGCGGTTTATTTGCTGGCAAAATTGGCAGTTACCAAGGCAAACTCCAGCTGGCCCACCCAGACTATGAGTTATTTCCTGATGAAATCTCTGATGCCGAGGCTAAGCGTTGGGCCGAGTTGCCAATTCCCATCTATCCTGCTGCCTCTGCTGTAACCACCTGGGCCATCCAGCGCAGTTTGGCCATCGTTTTAGACACCATGTCACCTGTGCAAGATGAACTGCCGCCGGAGTTGGTGCAGCGAATGGGGTTGCTTAGCGCGCACGATGCTCTTCAGAAGATTCACCGGCCTGAAAAGCACACCGATTGGCAAGCTGCTAGGGATACCCTCAGATATCACGAAGCATTTATGCTGCAAGCTACCTTGCTAACCAGACACATGCAGAATCAGCATCTGGTGGCAACTCCACGTGTCGCAGATGCGAACGGAATGCTGGCCAAATTTGATGCGAGCCTCCCGTTCACCCTGACCAATGGGCAGATTGAAGTTGGTAACCAAATTTCCGCTGACTTGGCAGGTAGCCACCCTATGAACCGTTTGCTGCAAGGTGAAGTCGGATCAGGAAAAACCCTCGTTGCGTTGCGCGCCATGTTGGTGGTAGCTGATGCCGGTGGGCAGTCTGCTCTTTTAGCGCCGACTGAGGTTTTGGCTGCCCAGCACTTCCGGTCAATTCAAAAAACCTTGGGTGAAGACTTCAGCAAACAGCTGGGCCTGACCCTGTTGACCGGTCAAATGCCTCAGGCAGAGCGCAAAAAAGCGTTGCTGCAGCTGGTTAGCGGAAAAGCCCAAATCGTGGTTGGCACACATGCCCTGATCGCCGACAAGGTGGAGTTTTTAGATTTGGGTTTTGTCGTTATCGACGAACAGCACCGGTTTGGGGTCGAGCAGCGTGAAGCCTTGCGACTCAAGGGCAAATTGCCACCACACGTGCTGACGATGACTGCAACGCCAATTCCGCGAACATTGGCAGTCACAGTTTTTGGTGACTTAGATGTTTCGACCCTCACTGAGTTGCCGGCCGGAAGGCAGGGAATCACCTCGCACGTGGTTCAGCTGAGTCAGGCGCCGTTGGTGGCGCGAACCTGGCAGCGAGTAGCCGAAGAGGTGGCTGCAGGCCGCCAAGCCTTTGTGGTCTGTCCTCGCATCGATGAAGATGACCCAGGTGAAGAGCTACTTGAATCAGGTGGGGCAGCCGAGGCAGATTTGATTTTCTCGGATGGCACCGAGGCTGCCGCCGATGAATTGGCAAAAAAGCCGCGACAACTGCTGTCTTCGGCAATTGGAATGACAGAGTCTCTGCGCCAAGTTCCGGCGCTCTCTGGGCTACGAATCGAAACTCTGCATGGACGCTTGGGCTCTGAGGAAAAAGCCGATGTCATGGCCAGATTCGCAAACCGTGAGATTGATGTTTTGGTTTCGACCACTGTCATTGAAGTGGGTGTCGACGTGCCAAATGCCACCGTCATGGTGGTGCTAGACGCAGACCGTTTTGGGGTAAGTCAGCTTCACCAACTTCGTGGTCGAGTGGGTCGTGGCGGCAACGCGGGTCTGTGCCTATTGCTCACTTCGGCAGAAGAAGGCAGCTTGGCACTTGAACGAGTGCGAGCTGTGGCCTCAACCTTGGATGGCTTTGAGCTCAGTGAAATTGACCTAGAACTGCGCCGCGAAGGCGATGTTCTGGGGCAAACGCAATCAGGTGGTCGCTCAAGCCTAAGGTTGTTGCGAGTGATTCAAGACGCCCAGCTGATACAAGAGGCAAGGGTTCACGCAGGAGAAATATTGGCGGCCGATCCAACCCTCGAGAAGCACCCAGCAATCGCAGCTGTATTGGCTCTACAAGATAAAGAGCGCCAGTCCAATTTGGCTAAGTCTTAGGTAACCTTGAGGCATGGCTACTATTGCGGTTTACCCGGGTTCATTTGACCCAATCACCTTTGGGCACCTGGACATTGCCCAGCGCGCAGCCAACATCTTTGACGAGGTGCACGTGCTTGTGGTTCATAACCCAGCCAAGTCACCGCGTTTCAGCAGCGAGGAGCGGGTTGAACTGGTTCGAGCAAGTCTTGCTGAACTTGGTTTGGAATCGTCGGTGAAAATTAAGGTCGATACTCTAGATTCCGGACTTTTGGTCAATTATTGCCGCATGGTTGGCGCCAAGGCGTTGGTCAAGGGGTTTAGAACCAGCGTTGACCTTGATTATGAGTTGCCAATGGCTCAGGTTAATCGCGACCTTGCAGAGGTCGAAACCTGTTTCATTCCGGCCGATCCGGTGCACGGGCACATATCCAGCAGCTTGGTCAAGCAGGTTGCCGATCTCGATGGCCAAGTTGAGAAATATGTGCCTAACGTGGTGGCTCGTGCGTTAGCCTCTTCTTCGGCAAACAGAAAGGCAAAGGGCTAATGGCTGCTGCATCTCCATATGTGATTTCAGTGCACGACATCATGCACAAACCTGGTGCCATGCGCGAATACAAGCTTGATCTGATTACTCCAGGTGAGTTTGGTGAAGGCATTGCCAAGGTTTCGCAGGGTGTCGAACTCGACCTAGATGTGCGTTTTGAATCTGTTCATGAGGGCATTTTGGCCACCGGTGAGGTCTTTGTTGACGCCGATGCGGAATGCAGCCGATGCCTAGAACCGCTGACACTGCCAATTGAGGTGGATTTTCAAGAGCTTTTCGCCTATTCTTTAACTAACGAGGATGACTATGTCGTCGAGGACGAGGAAATCGACCTTGAACAAGTTATCCGTGATGCGATTGTTCTAAGCCTCCCGTTCCACCCAGTTTGTAGAAAAAACTGTCTTGGCCTGTGCCCAGAGTGTGGTGTGAAATTGGCTGAAAACCCACATCACGTGCATGAAGCTGCTGTTGATACGCGGTGGAGTGCCCTAGAAAGCTTCATAAAAAAGGAAGAGTAAGTACCATGCCAGTACCAAAGAGACGCCTCTCACGCGCACGCACACACGCACGTCGTTCACAGTGGAAGGCCGCCGAGGTTACTCTCGTCAAGACCATTGAAAACGGTAAGACCGTTTACAGCCTGCCTCACCGCGCAAAGCTAGTTACCGACTCAGCTGGCAACGCGTTGTTCCTTGAGTACAAGGGCCGCAAGGTCGCAGACGCGTAAGACTTTATAAAGTCACGCGATGAACCTCAACGTTCTTAGCAACCGCCTAGGCGTTGACCTTGAGCCTCAGCTGCTCGAGCTCGCATTGACTCACCGCTCGTACTCGTACGAGAACGGCAACCTACCCAACAATGAACGCCTAGAGTTTCTCGGCGATTCAGTGTTGGGTTTTGTTGTTACATCTCACATTCACGATCTCTTGACCGATCTTTCCGAGGGTGAGCTCACCAAGGTTAAGAACGCAGTTGTCTCCGCAAGGGCGCTAAGCGGTATTGCATCAGAGCTGGGTGTCGGGGAGTTTCTGCGCTTAGGCAAAGGCGAGGAACAAACCGGTGGTCGCACCAAACTCAATTTGTTGGCCGACGCTTTTGAGGCAATTCTCGGTGCCATCTACGTTTCCAAGGGCCTGAGCGAGGCAGAAAGCTTCGTGGCTCGATTTGTTTTCCCGCTCCTTAGCGACACTGATTCCCTCCGCGAGAACAGCGACCCAAAGACAACGCTCCAAGAGCGATTCCAGTCCAGCACTAAAACTGCACCGACGTATGTGACCACCCACGAAGGTCCGGATCACGACCGGGTTTTCTTCGCCAAGGTTTTCTCGGGCGAGATTCTGCTTGGTGAGGGTCAGGGGCGTTCGCGCAAGAGCGCCGAGACTGAGGCCGCAATCAATGCATTGGCGAAACTCTCCGCAATATAATGCCCGAATTACCAGAAGTAGAAACCGTTCGCGCCGGCTTAGCCACTGCGTTGACTAATTCAATCATTACCGCCATTGACATCCATGATGCTCGGTCGCTGAAACGTCATCCCGGTGGCCCAGAGGATTTCAGAGCGACTTTGTTGGGAGCCAAAATTCTCGGTGTGGTGCGGCGCGGAAAGTTCCTCTGGTACCCCCTCGAAATTTCGGGTGATTCAAAGCACAAGCTTGCCCTGGTTGGTCACCTTGGCATGAGCGGTCAGATGCTCTTGAGAACCCCAGGTTTCAGCGACGACAAGCTCACCCGCATCGTGATTCACGTTACTACCGAAGATGGTGAGCCTTACGAATTTAGGTTCATCGATCAACGGCTATTTGGATCGTTGGCAATCGACGAGTTGGTTGAGACCCCGGACGGCAAGCCTGGTGGTTTCAGCGCTGGCGTGGCCGAGGGAACCTGGTGGCAAAACCTGATTCCGGCGCAGGCCGCTCACATTACTCGCGACCCGCTTGACCCTGACTTCGATGATGTTGCACTCTTTCAGAAGCTTGGCAAAAAGCAGTCGGGCATTAAGCGCGTACTGCTAGATCAGCAAACCGTAAGCGGTATCGGCAATATTTATGCAGATGAATCGTTGTGGCAGGCCAAGCTTCACTACGACCAACCTGCTGCGTCAATCAAACCTGCCAAAGCTAAAGAATTGCTCGGCTACATTCGTGAAATCTTGCAAAAGGCGGTTGCTGAGGGTGGCACCAGTTTTGATGAGCAGTACAAGAACGTGAATGGCGAGAGCGGCTATTTCGCTGTTTCGCTCAACGCCTACGGCATGACCGGAAACCCGTGCAAGCGTTGCGGAACCCCGATAAAGCGTGAGAGCTGGATGAACCGCGGCTCTCACTTCTGCCCAAAGTGCCAAAAACTGCACTAAAAGTGGGGTATTTTTGACCTTTACGGCAACTTTTGCATTTTGACTTAGACAATGAGGGGTAGGTGGCACTTTGTATCTAAAGAGCCTCACCCTCAAGGGCTTTAAGTCTTTTGCTCAACCAACCACATTCGCTTTCGAACCTGGAGTCACTGCCGTCGTTGGCCCTAACGGCTCAGGCAAGTCCAACGTAGTTGATGCTCTTGCGTGGGTAATGGGTGAGCAGGGCGCCAAAAGCCTACGTGGTGGAAAAATGGAAGATGTCATTTTTGCCGGCACCAGCACCAAGGGGCCTCTAGGTCGCGCTGAGGTTATCCTCACCATCGACAACAGCGACGGCGCGCTGCCAATCGACTATGCAGAAGTCACCATTTCTAGAACTCTGTTCAGAAACGGCGGCAGTGAGTATGCAATCAACGGGGAACCCGTCAGGTTGCTAGATGTTCAAGATCTACTGAGCGACTCTGGTCTCGGCCGTGAGATGCACGTAATCGTTGGTCAGGGGCAACTTGACTCAGTGCTGCGCGCTACACCGGAAGAGCGCCGCGGCTTCATCGAAGAAGCTGCCGGAATTCTCAAGCACCGCCGCCGCAAAGAGAAAACTCAGCGCAAACTCGAGGCCATGCAGGCCAACCTGACCCGGCTTAATGACCTTGCCGGTGAAGTTAGACGTCAACTAAAGCCGCTTGGCCAACAGGCAGAGGTTGCTCGCGAGGCTCAGGGCATTGCCTCAGTGGTGCGCGATGCCAAAGCCCGTATCTTGGCCGCCGACATTACTGACTTGCACAAAGCGTTGGAAGAGACAGCCAAGAGCGAGTCTGACCGTCGCGGCGAACGCAATATTCTTCAAGAAATGCTGGCGGAAAACACTGCGCGCTTGTCGCAGCTTGAAGCTGCTCAGGTTTCCACTGAATTGGATCAGGCTAGGAATCTTGCCTATCAATTCGATTCACTTTCCGAGCGTTTGAGATCATTGCTGTCAATCGCTAATCAAAAAGTTGCCCTGCTTGGCTCGAAGGCCGATGTTGCTGGTGCGCAGGTTGACCCCGCTGCCATTGAAGCCGAGGCAATCGCTGCCGAAACGGCTGCGACCGAACTAGCTGCATCGGTGGAAGCGCTGCAAAAGGCTCTTCATGAAGCTGAGCAATCACGCAGTGAAGCTCGTGATGTGCTTGAGAAATTTGACAACGAAGTTGCTGAAGCAAACGCCCTGATTTCTAAGTTCGACTTAGACAAAGCAAGGTTAGCCAACGAAGCAAACATCGCTGAATCTAGGCTTGCCAGCTTAAGAGCTGAAGTAGTGCGTCACCAGCAGGCGCTCGCCGAGGCAAATCAGCGTCTAGAGTCGCGCAAAGCGGAGTACTCCACCCTGGAATCCCAGCTTCAGACGAAACAGTCACCGGATGAAAACGGACTTGAATTCAGATATGAAGCCGCTCAAAAGGCTGTATCTGAGGCTCAAGCGCGTATCGAGGTTCTGCGCGATGAAATTCATCAGGCCGAACGAGAGCGTGACTCACTAGCTGCCAAGCGCTCGGCACTGAACCTGACCCTCGAGCAAAAAGACGGCACCACCGAGGTTACAGCTGCTGGCCTTCGGGGTATTCGCGGTTTGGTCGCAAGCCACATGAAGATTCAAAAGGGTTTTGAAGTGGCGATCGCCGCGGCCCTGGGGCCTTTGGCTGACGCTTTGGTTGCCGAAACTCGCGATGAGGCGCTCGCCGCTATCGAGCACCTCAAGAAATCTCAGGGTGGTCGAGTTGAGCTTGTTGTGGCTGATGTTGAATCTGTCGGCAAGGTAACCAACTTGCCAAAGATTTCGGGCGCCCGATCTGCCGCCGAAGTGGTTGAGGGACCGCAAGGAATTCTGGAAATTTTGTCTGGTGTTGTTTTGGTTGACAACCTTGACGCAGCTCGCGCGCTGTACTCTGCCGAGAAAGCTGCTGTCGACTGGACTTTAATTACCCTCGAGGGGGATGTTCTGACCGCAGCAGTGGTGCGAGGTGGTTCATCAAATAAGCCTTCTAAGGTCGAGTTAGTGGCCCAACGTGATGCGGCAGAGAAACGTCTGGCTGAAGTCACTGAAACAGTTGAGCGTGGCCGGGCCGAATTGGTTCAAGCCAAAGCCACAGAAGAGGCGGCGAAACAGAGCGCCAAAGACGCACTAGCGGCACTAAACGAGCATGACGCGGCTCTGGCTTCAAATGCAGAGAAACTTGGTCGTTTGCGCGTTCAGGTTGAGGCATCCGAGGCTGAGGTGGTTCGCTTGGGTCGGGTTGCAGAACAAGCTGCTTTGGGAATCGGTGAAGCCGAGAGGCTTCTGAATCTAGCCATCGTTAACCACGATGAATTTGCCGCACAAGACCGCCCTGTACTTGATCTGGCCAACCGTCAAACTTTGGCTGACAACCTCGAGCAGGAACGCCAACGTGAACTTGAACTTCGAGTTGACCTGGGTGCCGCCGTTGAACGTGTACGAGTCGAGAAAGAACGTTCGGCATCATTGCGTTCGCAGGTTTCTGAGGCGCAAGCCGCTATCGAGAAAGCCCGCGCTGCGGCCCTGGCTCAAAAAGCCCAGTTGGATTCAGCAAATCGCGTGCTCGAAGCCCTTCCGATTGTTATGGCTGCCGTTGCCGAGAGTGCTACCAAGGCCAGGGTAAAACTGCACGAGCTTGAGACTGCACGTGCCAACCAAAATGCCGAATTGGTTAAGTTGCGTGGTGAGACTGCCGAGATTCAGATGAAGCTTGCAGCTCTTACCCAAAACGTCCACGACATGGAGCTGGCCAACCATGAAAAGCGCCTTAATCTTTCGAATTTGGTTTCTCGAGCTAATGATGAGCTTGGTCTCGAACAGGCAATTTTGCTCGAAGAGTACAACCCTGAATTGCCCATCCCTGATGAAAATTCTGAAACGGGGTTCAAGGCTTTCAACCGTGATGAACAGGCTCGCCGACTTCGGGATGCCGAGCGCTTGTATGAGAAGCTGGGGCGCGTAAACCCTCTGGCTCTAGAAGAGTTCGCTGCACTGGAGGCCCGCCACATGTTCTTGACTGAGCAGCTGGCTGACCTAACCCAGACCCGCAAAGACTTGTTGCAGATTATTGAAGATCTTGACACCAAGATGCAGGTGATCTTCGCTGAGGCATTCGAAGACACCCGTAAAGCATTCGAGCAGGTCTTCCCAACCCTATTCCCAGGCGGAACCGGTTCGATTTTCTTGACCAATCCTGATGACATGCTGACCACCGGCCTTGAGGTAACCGTCAAGCCTGCAGGAAAGCGCATCGAGCGTCTTTCGCTGTTGTCTGGTGGCGAGCGTTCGTTGGCAGCTGTGGCCCTGATGGTGGCAATCTTTAAGGCGCGCCCTTCACCGTTCTATGTCATGGATGAGGTCGAGGCTGCTCTAGATGACGCCAACCTTGGCCGATTGCTGCAGATTTTTGAAGATCTACGATCCAGCTCGCAGTTGATTATCATTACCCACCAAAAGCGCACCATGGAAATCGCTGATGCCCTTTACGGTGTTTCAATGCGCCAAGATGGCGTCTCGGCTGTGGTTGGTCAGCGTCTGCTCGAGAAGGGCAACTAAGTTGGCCGGCTTCATGTTCTGGAAAAAGAAGCGCGACGAGGGCACTCCAGTCGCGGTCGAAACCCA
>JBEEOK010000056.1:0-12548 GCA_041191645.1 Actinomycetota bacterium
CCGTCACCGCAAAGATAGGGTTTTTATGCCCGAGCAAGAAATAGGCAAAGCTATAAGCCGTCGTGGCTGCCACAACAATCTGCAAAATTGGCGGCAAGGACTCAATCACCCGTTGCACAGAGGCCCTGAGCGTCCAATTGATTTTTGGAGTTTTCAAGGCCACTAGTGCTTGCCGCCCATTAGAAGGTTGCGCTTGGGCAGGTTTGCTGCCTTACCCGCACTCTGCGGAACAATTACCTCTTGGCTAGCCACGATTTGGCCGGCAGAGGTTGCCACGTGCAGGGTTGCAACTTCAGGCACCGATCTACTCAAAATAGCCAAAGCAATTGGGCCCATCTCATAGTGATTTACCGCAATGGTGATTTTGCCCTTTTCAGAATCTGCCCCCGAAATCAAAACTGGGTCACCTGATTCTGGCAAAGCATGCCCAGAGCCATCGAGGTGCAAGAACGCCAAACGGCGAGGAGGGTGCCCAAGGTTATGTACCTTTGCGACGGTTTCTTGCCCCCGGTAGCACCCCTTGGTGAGGTGAACGGCCGTGGACATCCAGTCGTATTCGTGAGGCAAAGATTTTTCGTCAACCTCGGTTAGTTGGCGTGGGCGGTGGGCCGCAACTCTTAGAGCGTCGTATGCCATAGTGCCGGCAGGCTCATAATTACTCAAAACCTTCTGCAGATTTTCAACGGGAACGAGTGACTCAAACCAAGGCCACTTTGCTGGCCAAGTCAGAGCGTAGCGAACACCACCCGAGACCACACCTGGCCATGGGTCTTGCCAAACCAAATCAACCGCGTTTGACACTGCCGCACCCTCCACCGGCCCGGCCATTCGCCCAATCACGGCAAAGTCTTCGCTTCTGTCGGATACCTGAACTTTCATGCGAAAAACCATTTTGTTTAGCCAAGCCAGCAAAGGCTCTCGAGAGGAAGCCTCGACAATCAACCAAGACGTTTCACCATCATCTAGAAAATGAATGACCTGCTCGATGTGACCATTTGGGTCAAGCAATAAAGCTTCGGCAGATTGCCCCGGCTGCAGGCTCTTGAGATTTTGACTTAGCAGGCTGTGTAGCCACGCCAGGCGATCCTCGCCGGCAACGGTAATGATGCCTCGTGGCCCTAGAAATACTGCCGCCTTACCCTCGGCAAGAAGGCGCTGTTCAATCAAGGGATTTGAGAAATGAAAAGCAGCGTCTTGCACTGTTAGCTCACGCGTTCAAGGCGGGCTGAAGCGTGCGGCTTCAAATCGGCACCTGGCAGAGCGATCTCCCAGACCCAAAGCAGAGCGTTTTCAACCAAACCGTAAAGACGGGTTGAGTGGCGGTAGGTCTTTGAGCCTTCGAAGGCCACGCCGCTGGCTGAAGCAAGATCAACGCGAGCGCTCTTGATTTTTCCGTTGTAGAGTTCGGCAGCACCTCCAGGGTGCAGCATGGATACCTGAATGTCAAAGCCGCCCTCTTTATTGCGCAACTTTTCAAGAGCCTCGTGGTTCTGAATAGTTTTTTCGCCAGAGCCAACCATCAGGCCAGGGCCATGGTCAGCGGTTTCTGCTGGGCGGGCAATGCGCCAGTAACCGATTTCACTCGGCAAGATGGTTCCCGCTTCGTCGATTAGCTCAGCTGAAGAAACATAGGTAAGAGCATTAGAGCCATCGTGAGCAAACTCAACTCGCTGCTTGAACTCATACTCGACTGGGGTTTCATCGTCTTCATTCAACTTGTAGCTAATGACTCCGGTGCCCTCCCATTTGCCAACCAGAAAGGCAAAAGGGGTGAGCTCCAGTGGCAGACCCTCTGGAAGTACGAACAACTATTTCTGACCTTTAAACAACGTGTAGAGCACGAGCGCTGAGACGCCGGCAATTGCCAAAGAAGCCAGTACAAGTAGACCGGTGAAGAAGATTTCTAGTGCAAGAATCATGGCTAAAGTTTACCCCTTGAGCGATAAGTAGAGCGTGGCCACGGCGAGAATCAAGTAACTGCCGCCTCCCACGTAAATCAACCTGCGAACAAAACCTTCAGGCTGTGCTTTGAAAAGTTGAACCATTGAAACCGTGGCAATAGAACCGGCCAAAATTGCACCAAAACTTGCTTCAATTGCCGAATCGTTGGACTCAGGTCGAGTCAGCAGCCCAATGGTGACCAACGCCACGGCTACCCAGATCGATACGATTTCCAACCATTTAGATTTCACACTTCAATCATGCCTTATGTCTGGGCGGGCATCGGGCTAGACTTGCCTTGGGAAATGGAGAGAGACATGGCTCAAATTTTGGTTTTGACGGCATCTGCCGACGCCGAGATTTTGCCTGCCCTAGGTTTTCTCAGCCACCGAATTCGCCAGATCCCAGCCGAGCCAGCGAATCTGGTTAATGCTCCGGGCCACGACCTAATTTTCCTAGATGCCCGCCGCGATCTTGCCGGTGCAAAATCACTGTCAAAGATTCTGCAGACTACTGGCATCAGCGCTCCACTAATCCTGGTGGTAACTGAGGGCGGTTTGGCAGCGGTTACTGCAGACTGGGCTGCCACCGACATAATTCTTGATAACGCGGGGCCAGCCGAAATTGATGCCCGCATCAGACTGGCTCTTGGCCGGCAAACACTCAACGAGAAGGTCGACAAGATTAATGCCTCAGGCGTCGTAATCGATGAGGCAAACTACTCGGCTAAAGTTCATGGGCGCCCGCTTGACCTTACCTATAAAGAGTTTGAACTTCTGCGCTTCTTGGCGCAGCACCCAGGGCGAGTATTCACCCGCGAACAACTACTCAGCGAGGTGTGGGGCTACGACTACTTTGGTGGCACCCGCACAGTTGACGTGCACATCAGAAGATTGCGTGCCAAGCTGGGCGACCTTGAGGCCCTGATTGGAACCGTGCGAAACGTTGGGTACCGATTCAACTTGCCTGAAGACGCTGACTCAATGGCGGCCGGCGTTCGTTAACCCGCTTGTTACCCAAGCGTGGCAAGATAAACGGTATGTCTTCTGAAGAAACCATGGCCATCACGATGCCTGATCTTGGCACTGACCTGCGCCCAGACCGCTTTCTTGACCGCGAGCTCAGCTGGTTGGCATTCAACCAGCGCGTACTTGAACTTGCTGAAGACCCAAACCTGCACCTGCTAGAGCGGGTCAACTTTTTGGCTATTTTTGCCTCTAACCTCGACGAATTCTTCATGGTGCGCGTTGCTGGACTCAAGCGCCGCATTGCCACCGGGCTGGCCGTAACCTCAAGCTCAGGTCTTTCACCGCAAGATGTTTTGAGCGAGATCAGCCGCGAGGCTCACCACCTGCAGGAGCGTCACGCCAGCCTATTCATCAACACCATCAAGCCGGCTATGCGCGAACAAGGAATTCGCATTGTTCGCTGGTCGGCCCTTGACGAAGCCGAAAAGTCTTCACTTCACGACTACTTTCAGAACCAAATTTTCCCGGTTCTAACCCCGTTGGCAGTTGACCCTGCCCACCCGTTCCCTTACATCTCGGGTCTTTCACTGAACTTGGCCGTGGTGGTGCGCAACATTGATACCGGCAAAGAGCACTTTGCCCGCGTAAAGGTGCCGCCGCTACTTCCTCGATTTGTTCGAATTCCAGGCAACACCGGAGTTACCGACGCCCGATTTGTGCCACTTGAAGACATCATCGGCGAGTTCATGGGTCTGCTCTTCCCTGGCATGGAGGTTTTGCAGCAGCACACCTTCCGAGTGACCCGCAACGAAGACCTTGAGGTAGACGAAGACGAAGGTGAAAACCTTCTGGTGGCGCTCGAGAAAGAGTTGCTGCGCCGACGCTTTGGTCCGCCAGTTCGACTCGAAGTGGCTAATGACATTAACCCTCAGGTGCTTGAGCTTCTGATTCGCGAACTAGACATTTCAGATGAAGACGTTTACCACCTTCCGTCACCGCTTGACCTAACCGGACTCTTCGAGATCTCATCACTCAAGCGTGCCGACCTGCACTACCCACCGCACCCGGTAATCACCAACCGTTTCTTACAGCCGGTAGAAGACAAAGACGTCAGCATCTTTGCGGCTATGCGCCAGCGAGACATTTTGGTGCACCACCCATATGAGTCTTTCTCAACTTCTGTTCAAGCCTTTGTTGAGCAGGCTGCTGCCGACCCAAAGGTGTTGGCTATCAAGCAGACTTTGTACCGCACCTCGGGTGACTCACCTATTGTTGACGCCCTAATCGATGCAGCTGAGGCCGGTAAGCAGGTCTTGGCGCTTGTTGAGATTAAGGCACGATTTGACGAGCAGAACAACATTGCCTGGGCTCGCAAACTTGAGCAGGCCGGCGTGCACGTGGTTTACGGCATCGTAGGACTAAAAACCCACTGCAAGTTGGCTCTGGTGATTCGTCAAGAGGGCAACCAGCTGCGCCGCTACTGCCACGTGGGCACCGGAAACTACAACCCAAAGACCGCGCGTTTCTACGAAGACTACGGTTTGTTCACCTCGCGCGAGAGTGTCGGCGAAGACCTAACCAAGCTTTTCAACCAGCTGTCAGGCTACGCTCCAGACGCACAGTTCAAATCACTGCTGGTCTCTCCTAATGGAGTTCGCGAAGGCCTGCTTGAGCGCATCAATCGTGAGATTGAGTTCAAGGCTGCCGGTCACGATGCCCTCATTAGGGTGAAGGTCAACTCACTGGTTGACGAAGAGATCATCGACGCCTTGTACAAAGCCTCAAATGCCGGAGTCAAGGTTGAGGTTTTGGTGCGCGGAATGTGCGCATTGAAGCCGGGAGTACCGGGACTGAGCGAAAACATTACTGTTCGTTCAGTGCTTGGCCGTTACCTAGAGCACTCACGCATCTTTGGCTTCAACGGCGGTGGCGACCCGTCAATCTTCATTGGCTCAGCCGACATGATGCACCGCAACCTTGACCGCAGAGTGGAGGCGCTGGTGCGAATTTCTCAGCCAGACCACATCAAAGAACTCAACGCCTTCTTTGATCTTGCAATGTCTGATAATTCTGCATCTTGGCACCTTGGCGCCGACGGCAAGTGGCAGCGCTATCAATACACAATCGAGGGCTCTCCGCTCACCGATGTGCAGGACAAGATCATGGCTGACATTTACTCGAAACGGAAATCTCGCAGCTAGTGACTATTTTTGCAGCAGGCGCCATTCTTTGGCGTGAATCAAAGGGTGAGCTACAGGTTGCCGTAATCCATCGCTCAAGACACAATGACTGGAGCTGGCCAAAGGGCAAAGTTGACCCGGGTGAATCTCTTCTTGAAACAGCGGTGCGCGAGATCAAAGAAGAGACCGGGCTTTCAGTCAAACTTGGCCCGCAGCTAAAGATTGTGCACTACAAAGTTCCGTCTGGCGAACCCAAAGAGGTTCACTACTGGTCAGCCAGAGTGTCTGACTCGGCCCTGGCCAAATCAACATTTATGCCTTCAGAAGAGGTGGCCAAGGTTGACTGGTACACACCAGCGGCAGTGCGAAAAATGTTGACCTACGAGTTTGACCGCGAGGTTCTGGATGTCTTTTTGAAACTTGAGAAATCAGGTCAACTGCACACCAAGCCGATTGTGGTTTTGCGCCATGCAAAGGCAACCCCTCGCACCGATTGGTTTGGTGGCAAAGGCATTGAAGAGAGTACTCGCCCGCTGTTGCCAGCCGGCTTGAGCCAGGCTGAAAGACTTACACCCGCCTTGGCAGCGTTTGGAATTAAGCGCGTCTTCACAAGCCCATGGTTGCGCTGCCTCTCGACGGTAAAGCCATATGCCGACTCTAGAAACCTCAAGATAATTGAGCGCTCGCAGCTAAGTGAGCTAGGCAACAAAAAGGGACCCAAGCGCACCAAAAATGTGATTCATGACATTGTGCTTGATGGCAGAGCCAGCATCATTTGCTCACACCGCCCCGCTTTACCAACAATTTTGGCTAGCCTCGGCGAGCATGCAGATGCACACCACGCTGCCGTTTTGCAAACAGTTGCCGACCTAAAACCGGCCGAATTTGCGGTCGCCCACCTGACTAAGAAAGTTCCGGGTAAGAGCCGCAGAGTAGTGAGCGTCGAGCGTTATCAGGCGGAGCCACCAGTGGCTAATGATTCAAAATCCGCCATCGCCTAGACTGAATCGATGAAGAAAACCTCATGGGCTGCCCTTGCCCTGATTGCTGTTGCTGTCTCATGGGGTGCGGCATTTGTGCTTATGAAAGACGCGATTGCCAACCAACCGTTCTACGACTTTCTTGCAATTCGTTTTACCTTGGCTGCCCTGGTGCTCTTGGTATTTAGACCAAAAGTGGTCAACTCTTTTGATAAAACCACGGTCAAACACGGCCTGATTCTGGGCGCGCTCTTGGCCGTTGCCTACTTTACCCAAACCATTGGCCTTGAATTAGCCTCAGCAGCTATCACCGGCTTCATCACCGGTCTCTATGTGGTCTTGGTGCCGATCTTTGCTTGGGTGCTTTACCGCACCAAAGTGAACAAACGCCTAGTCCTTGGCGTAATTTTGGCCACCGCTGCTTTGGCCCTAATTTCTATCACTGGGTTTGCCGTTGGCATTGGCGAACTTTGGGTAATGCTCTGCGCTGCACTGTTTGCCGCACACATTATTGGCCTAAGCAAACTCAGCCCTGGCAAAGATGTTTATGCACTGACCCTCTTGCAGTTGATCGCAGTTGCTGGCTTGAGCTGGATTGGCGCGCTTGCCACCGACGGCTACCAACCACCAGTTGACGGCGCCGGTTGGTTTGCCATTGTGTTTACCGCGGTGTTCGCAACCGCAATTGCCTTCTTGGTGCAGACCTGGGCACAGTCGATTATGGATGCCTCGCGTGTGGCCATCTTGCTAACCGGTGAAGTGGTTTGGACAGCTGTAATTGCAGTTGCTGTGGGCCAAGAAGAACTAAGCGCAAAGACCCTTATTGGTGGCGCATTAATGCTGGCCGCAATGCTGATTGTTGAGTGGCCATCAAAGAACAAAGATGAGCCAGAGCCGCTGCTTGAACCGTTAGTTCACTAGTTTTTTATTGACACCAAGCTGGTAGGTAATCGTGGCCGATGCAGCAATACTGGCGGCAAGGGCAAACCATTCTTGGTAGCCTGACATGCCTGGGAAGCTTGCTTGAGGCAGCGCGGGCATCGCATTCGTCAGCCCGAGCATGAGCGACAGGTGACCGACGAATACCCCAAAAAGCATAACCAGAAGCCATGGCTCAGCCTTGGCCCTTACCTGAGCCACATAAAAGCGGCTTAGGGCCAGCAATACTCCCAGGGCTGCCAGCACAATCGGTAATACCGCGAAGTAAATCGGACTGGACGACATGCGCTGAGATATAAGGGTTTGCTCTAAGCCAATCGACACCAAGGCGACGGTGTCAATCCAAATAAAGCGCCTTAACTGTCGGCTAATTCTCACCGAGTGTCCTCATCTACCCAATCAAGGGTCTTGGTTACGGCCTTCTGCCAGTTGCGATAGGTGCGGTCAACCTCGGCTTGAGGAAGGCTTGGCACCCAACGGCGGTCCTCTTGCCAATTGGCCCGCAGGTCATCGAGGTCTTTCCAAAACCCAACGGCCAGGCCGGCTGCGTAAGCTGCACCGAGGGCGGTGGTTTCGGTAACCACTGGGCGCACTACCGGCACTCCAAGAATATCTGCCTGAAACTGCATTAGAGTCTCGTTAGCGGTCATTCCGCCGTCAACTTTTAGCTCAGTGAGCGCCACACCGGCATCGGCATTAACCGCATCAAGCACATCGCGGGTTTGAAACGCAGCCGCCTCAAGCGCTGCTCGGGCAATGTGGGCCCGGTTCACGAACCTGGTCAGGCCCAACAGTGCACCGCGGGCGTCAGGCCGCCAATAAGGGGCAAACAGGCCAGAGAAAGCAGGCACAAAATACGCCCCACCGTTGTCCGGAACAGTCTTGGCCAATGCCTCGACCTCGGCCGAAGACTCAAATAGGCCAAGGTTGTCGCGCAGCCACTGGATGAGCGAGCCAGTAACAGCAATAGAGCCTTCAAGGGCATAGTGGGCTGGCTCTGAGCCAATCTGATAACCCACCGTGGTGAGCAATCCATTCTTGCTGTGAATGATATTTTGCCCGGTCTGAAAAATCAGAAAGTTGCCAGTGCCATAGGTGTTCTTAGACTCCCCCGCATCAAACGCGGCTTGGCCAAATGTGGCGGCCTGTTGATCTCCCAGGATTCCAGCAACAGGCACCCCCGCTAGCGGAGAGCCCTCACACACAGTGCCATAAACCTCTGATGAACTGCGAATTTTTGGCAGCATCGAGATAGGAATTTCAAATTCAGTGGCCAATTCTTCACGCCACTGCAATGTCTTGAGATCCATCATCAATGTTCGTGAAGCATTGGTCACATCGGTGAGATGAAGACCGCCATTCACGCCACCGGTTTGGTTCCATAACAACCAGCTATCGGTCGTGCCAAATCGCAAATCACCGGCCGCAGCTAGCTCTTTCGCGCCTGGAACATTCTCGAGAATCCAAATAATCTTTGATGCCGAAAAGTATGTGGCAAGTGGAAGGCCAACAATCTGCTTGTAGCGGTTGACGCCTTGGTCACCAGCAAGACGGTCGACTATGTCTTGGGTGCGGGTGTCCTGCCAGACGATTGCGTTGTAAATTGGCAGACCGGTGTGGGCATTCCAAACCACCGCGGTCTCGCGCTGATTAGTAATGCCCACTGCCGCAATTTGCTCGGAGCTAAGTGCAGCTTCGGCGAGCGCGAGACTAATTACCTGCTGAGTGTTCTGCCAAATCTCTATTGGGTCATGCTCGACCCACCCCGCTTTTGGAAAGATCTGTGCGTGCTCTTTTTGGCCACTGGCAATCTTCTGGCCAGCCTTGTCAAAAATAATGGCGCGAGTGCTGGTTGTTCCCTGGTCAATCGCTAAAACAAACTGCTTCAAGCTAGGCTCCCCTGCGCCTTGGCAATTTCGGCCCTCATGCGGGCCTCGCTCCAGCCCAAGGCCTGCGCCATAGCCTGAGCAACTTCATCGATGACCTCAGGCGTTGCCTCACCCGTGAAAGCCAAGCTGGTTCGGCGCATCAGAACATCAACCAGGTGAACCACAAGTTCGTGCTCGAGCATGTAGGTCAACTCACCGTGCGAAAGTTTGCCAGTCGAGGCAAAAGGCTGGTCACCCTGACCCAAGTGGGCAATCACATCATCAGCGCGTGAACCGTAGCGTTCTAGCAGCAATTGCGCTCGCTCAGCTCCAACAGCGCCTGCGTTTGCAACAATCCAAGCGGTCACAGCCTTGTCATTCTTTGGGTAATTGACGGCACCACCGATGGCCAAGTTCTTGGTAGAAGTTTTTCTATCAATGCCAATAACCTTGAGAGCCTCATTGCTCAAGTGCTCGGCCAAAGCCCGGAAGGTAGTCCATTTGCCGCCAACCAAACTCAGTGTTGGAATTTGAGTACCCGGCAAGGTGCCTTCGACAATTCGGTAATCGCGAGAGACAAACCCGGGCGCTGTGTCTTCGTGGCGCGGAAGTGGTCTTACGCCAGAGTACTTATACACAATCTGACTGCGATCAACCTTGATGGCTGGAAAGACCTCGCCGATCAGACCAAAGAAATAATCAATCTCTTCTTCGGTGCAGATCGCAGGCTCATTGATGTCAGCCTCTAGATCGCTGGTGCCAACCAGCACTCTACCCTTGAGCGGGTAAATCAACACAATGCGGCCATCGGCGTTCTCAAAAAACATCTCTCGGCCATCGCAGGCTTCAAGCAGTTCTGGGTGGTCAAGCACAATATGTGAACCTTTAGTGCCACCCATAAATTGTGACTCTTCGCCGAGTGCCCGATTGGTGAGGTCTGTCCACGGACCCGAGGCGTTAATGATTAGGTCAGCCTGCACCTCAAAAACCGTGCCAGTTTCCCGGTCTTTGAGCATCACACGACTATCGCCAGAACCCACAGCCTCAACGTAGTTCAAGGCACGTGAATTTGGGTTGGCGCGAATACCGTCAAGCAGCACGTCTAGGGCCAAGCGTTCAGGCTCGTGCACCGATGCATCAAAATAGGTGGCCGTGTACTTGACGCGGCTATCTAGTTGCGGCAACTCTTTCAGCGACTTCTTGCGCCCCAAAAATTGGTGGGGAGGAACTGTGCCACCGCCGCTCGAGAACGAGTCGTAGATGCTAAGCCCCAACTTGATTAACAGCGCACCGCGTTGAGTTGGCTTATTTTGCTTGTGGGTCAAAAAACGCATCGGGGCGGCCAAGATGCCAGAAAATGTTGTGAAAATGGGGATGGTTGTTTTCAGCGGCTTCACGAAATGGGTGGCAATCTTCAAGAGCCCGTTGCGCTCGACTACCGACTCGCGCACCAATCGGAACTCACCATTCTCTAGGTACCGAATGCCGCCGTGAATCATGTGCGAGCTGGCGGCCGAAGCACCAGAAGCAAAGTCGTTGCGCTCAACCAAGATCACATCTACGCCCTGCAGACTCAAATCTCTAAACGTTGCCAGACCATTAATGCCGCCACCAATAATGAGCACTTGGGCGCGAGGTTTTTCAACTAAAGCAGCTACTGATGGGCGCATAGTGCTATTCAACCCTAAAAACTTGAAACATTAGGCACGCGCGCTTGTTAGGATTGAAGGCGTTGTCATTAGGTGACAGCAATGGGCCTCTAGCTCAGTTGGTTAGAGCAACGGACTTTTAATCCGTGGGTCGTCGGTTCGATCCCGACGGGGCCTACTCTAGGAAATGGGATTGCCTTTGGCAGTCCCATTTTTGCTGCGCAGACCCAACTAATAATTGGCCGGGCGATCAAACAACTTGGTTTTGGCAATAATCACCCAGGCGGCCAGTAAAGCCAGTGAGATTGCTAGCGAGATTTGCTGAATCAGAATCCAGCCACCGATTGGCCACAAACTAGCCGCCACGGATGTGCCTATTGCACCACCCACAAAATTTGACGCTACGTATGAGGCGTTTACCCGACTACGCGCATGGGCAAATTTGGTCAGCACTCGGCTTTGATTCATGAGGTTGTTTACCTGCCCTGCTGCATCGAGCAGAAGTAATTGCGCTATCAAAAAGCCAATTGAAACAAAGACGAATCCACCGAGAATGTAAGAGACCACGTAACCGGCAAAGGCAAAAATTAATGCCAGATTCACCAAACCGCGGTCAAAGAGCTTTCCGGCCGGTTGAGCAACCAAGGCACCGACCACACCGACAAGCCCAAACAAACCAATCACCTCGGGATTGAATTCAAATGGCTTTTCACTCAGCAAGAAAGTGATGGAGGTCCACATGGCGCTAAATAGAGCAAAGCCCACCGAATTCATAAAGAGGTTTAGGGCTAGAGTCCAGTTCTTAAGCGGAATCACAAAAACATCGCTGATTAATTTGAAATAAGCCACTCGGGGTTTTGGCTGAAGTCTAGGAATGAGCCTAAACAGCAACAAGCCAACCAAGATGTTCAAGATGCCAAATGCCAAGAAGCTGGCGTGCCAACCCAAAAGACCTGCTATGACGCCACTGATAGTCCGAGCCACCAAGATACCGACCACAATTCCGGACGCCACTACGCCCAGGTTCCTTCCTCTTTTTTCTGGTCCGGAAACATCTCCCGTTAGCGCAATAAGCATTTGGCCAGAGATGGTAGTCAAGCCAACAGCGGCCAGGGTTATCAAAAGTAGGGTGAAACTTTCGGACAACCCAGCTATGAACAAACCCAACCCGGCAGTTGCCATAAACACAGGCACCAAGTGCTTTCGCGAAAGCAAGTCACCCAGCGGCAGCAACATGACGGTTCCAACGGCATACCCGACCTGAACTAGAGTTGCCATGAGACCCACCTGAGGTGAAGAAATTGCCAGTGCCTCTGAGATTTCTACCAACAACGGGTGAGCTACATAAAGATTTCCGATGGCCAAACCGGCGGCAATAGCAAAGATCCAAAAGCGTTGAAAGTTTGGCGGATTCATGCGTTGCGAATCTCCCTCGAAATTTGAATGTTTGAAATTTACCATTCGAGCGAAAGGTATTAGAGGCCCTGTTGGTACCTCCTAATGATTGGAGCAGGGCGATAATGCCCGGAATCCGTGGCTAGCCGAGGGCAAGCATCTTCTTGATTCTTGCCTCAATGTATGGAGCAAGCGTTCTAGCAAAGGTGTTGGTCAGGTGGTTGGAGTCCCGATTGACAATCACACCACCTATCACGGCATCACACTTTTGGTTGCGACAGTAGACCGATGTGAAATCCAAGATCTGTGATTTCTCAGAACCTAGGAGTTTTGCCGCACCCACTTGGGCGTCTGTGAGCAGCGCCGCTGACTGAGGATTCTGGCAACTCATATAACCCTTGAAGTCATTCTTGGAGATGCAGTCAAGCGCCCCTTGGATTGGTCGAGGGTTGTCGCGGATTGCTAGCACTGGCACACCGGCCCGGTTCAAGGCAGACCAAAGTTTGACCAAACCTGATTGCGCGTATTCCTGCTCTGGCAGTTTGCCACTTGCCCAGTCAACGCCACTCAACTGCGAGGTCACCACAAAATCGATCTCACCAGAGGTAAGTTCGGCTACTGCCTGCTT
>JBEEOK010000057.1:0-7582 GCA_041191645.1 Actinomycetota bacterium
ATGCATAACTAACCCACCTCCTTTGGACTAGAGCGGTCACGGACTTTCCGTGACAGGAGGGTCTTGCATAGCTGTTGTCAAGAACATGGGACTGAGCCCAATAGACAACCTCTCTAGCCTAACGGCTGTGCCACCAAGCAAGCAAGCGTTTTTCTGCTTCTTCTGCCCCGATTGGGCCCTCTTCTAAGCGCAGCTCCATTAAGAACTTGTATGCCTCGCCAACTTCCCGGCCAGGTCGCAGTTCCAGAATTTGCATAATTTGCTCGCCGGTTAGGTCTGGGCGCAATGAATTCAGCTCCTCTTGCTCCTGAATTGCAGCAATTCGGTGCTCCAGATCGTCATAGGCGTGGGCCAGCCGGTCAGCCTTGCGCTTATTTCTGGTGGTCACGTCGGCACGGGTTAGAGCGTGTAGGCGCAAAAGCTGGTCGTCGGCATCGCGCACGTATCGGCGAATGGCTGAGTCTGTCCAGGCCTGATCGCTGTAGCCAAAGAAGCGCAGGTGAAGCTCAATTAGGCGTGATACGGCCTTAATCGAGTCATTATCAAACCGCAAGGCCTTCATGCGCTTGGCAGCTAGCTTGGCGCCAACCACATCGTGGTGATAAAAAGACACCGCGCCGCCTGGCTCAAGCCGGCGAGTGGCCGGTTTTCCACAGTCGTGCAGCAGGGCCGCGAACCTAAGAATAAAGTCGCCCTCGAGGTTGTAATCCTTCTCGTAGTCAATCGCCTGCTCAACCACGGTAAGAGTGTGCTCATAGACGTCTTTGTGGTGGTGGTGCTCATCAGACTCAAGCTTCAGCGCCGGAAGCTCGGGCAACACAATCGCCGCCAAACCACTGTCAACCAGGGCGGTCAGGCCGGCCCGAGGATTCGCGCCAAGCATCAACTTAGTTAGTTCGACCTGAACCCGTTCGGCCGAGATAATCTCGATCCGCCCAGCCATGGCCGTCATGGCGTCAAAAGTGGCCGGCTCAATTTCAAAGCCCAACTGCGATGCAAAGCGAGCTCCGCGCATCATTCGTAGCGGGTCGTCGCTGAACGAGTCCTCAGGTTTTCCTGGCGTCCGCAAGACTCCATCCATGAGGTCTTGTAGGCCTTTGAACGGGTCAACAAAAACCTTGTCTGGTAGGCGCAGCGCCATGGAATTTACCGTGAAGTCGCGCCTAAAGAGGTCGTCCTCGAGGCTTTTGCCAAAGGCCACCTCAGGCTTGCGGCTGTCGTGGTCATACTTATCGGCGCGGTAGGTCGTGATTTCCACCGTGTCATCACCCATGCGGGCACCAATGGTTCCAAATGCGCGCCCGATGTCCCAGAAGGCATCAACGTGAGGCTTGAGAATCGCGATGGTTTCATCTGGGGTAGCTGAGGTGGTGAAGTCTAGGTCCGGCGCCTTTCGGCCCAAAAATGCGTCACGGACTGGGCCACCGACCAGCGAAATTTCGTGGCCAGCATCGGTAAAGATTCGGCCAAGTGTGACAAATAGCGGACTATCGGTTGTCCGTTCCAGATTTGCCAAAGCCTCAGCCACAGTGCGCATGCCTTCAATCGTGCCACAGCCACATGATTTAGCTTTGCCAAAGGTTTAGAGTTGCTTTATGAATCCTCAAGGCGCCGGTCCCAATCGTGGTCGTCGCTTGACGCGGGTTGACGAAACCTCAGCTGGAGGCTTTGTTTTGGCTGCCGATGGCTCATTGCAGGTGGCATTGATTGGCCGCCTAAACCGTGCCGGCCGCATCGATTGGTGTGTCCCAAAGGGGCACCCAGAGGGCGACGAAAGCCTGGAACAAGCTGCTGTGCGCGAAATTGCCGAGGAAACCGGTCTCGAAGTCGAAATTATCGAAGCCCTTGGCCAAATTCGCTACGAATTTGCTGCCGGTAGCAAACTGATATCGAAAACCGTGCACCACTACCTAATGCGCCAGATTGGCGGCGATCTAACCGTTGAGAACGACCCGCAACATGAAGCGGTTGACGTCAAGTGGTTCGCAGTTGCGGGCCTGCAAAAGACCCTGTCCCACGAAAACGAGCGCCGAATTGCGCGTGGGGTTGAAGAGTGGATTGAGAGAAATCTCTAGTGCGCCGCTTTTTGTCGCTGGCACTTGCTGCGATTTTGTCATTTAGCTTGGCCCCTGCCAATGCTTTAGCCCCAACACCACCAAACCAAACCATCAGCAACGATGCCCGCGATGCCGCCGGCGATGAGGTTTATGTAGTTCGAGGTTCAGACATCAACCTGGTTTCACGTGAATCCAAGGTTCCTGTGCGAATTCAGAATGACTTTGATGCAGATGTTCGCCTTTTGGTGCATGTTCAGCCGAATAACTACCGCTTGGTAGTGCCAAATGTGGTTGAAGTTGTAGTTCCAGCTCTTACCGAGGTCACCGCACAGGTTCCGGTCAAGGCAATTGCAAATGGCCCGGTTGGTCTTCAGGTGTGGATCACCACTTTTTCGGGCATTCCCTTGGGTGACACCACCACTTTGCAGATGCAGATCAACGCAGACGTGGAGTTTGCGCTGCTTTTGGGCTTAGCCGCCATCGTTGTGACTCTAGGTAGCTTGGGTGTGGTCAGAACTCTGCGCAAGCGCCGCACCCGTGAGGCCAGTGACACCGATGAGGGCGCTGAAGCACTTCTCGAGCCGGAGGCCAAGGCTTGAGCGTGGCCAAGTCATCGCTGCTCATGGCCAGCGGCACAATTTTGTCGCGCATTTTGGGCTTTGTCAGGGCAGTTATTTTGGCAGCGGCTATTGGTGTTACCACCGATGCGGCCGACGCTTTTGGTGTTGCCAACCAGCTACCAAATAACGTGTACGCCATCATCGTTGGTGGCCTGCTGAACGCAGTTTTGGTGCCTCAAATAGTCAAGGCCCGCTCAAACGCTGACGGAGGCAAGGGTTACGTTGACCGCTTGCTGACCCTGATCATCACAGTTTTCTTTGCCGTGACGCTGGTAACCACCTTGGCCGCGCCACTGTTGGTCTCGATTTACACCAACGGCTGGACGCAGCAGCAGCTTGCCCTTGCCACCGCCTTTGCCTACTGGTGCTTGCCTCAGCTCTTCTTTTACGGTTTGTACTCAATTTTGGGTGAGGTACTCAACGCCCGGTCAACCTTTGGGCCGTTTATGTGGGCCCCAGTGCTCAACAACCTGGTGTCCATGGCTGGTTTGGTAGCTTTCGTCTTTATCTTTGGTGCCGACCCAACCGGCTCCAGGGCTGTTGAAAACTGGACTGCCGCCCAAATTGCCATGCTGGCCGGCACCGCAACCGCGGGTGTTGCTGCCCAAGCGCTGATTCTGTTTGTTGCCTGGAAACGCGTTGACCTCAAGCTGAGTTTCAACTTCAAATGGCGCGGATTCGGCCTTCGCCCAGCACTCAAGGCGGCTTCATGGTCGCTGGGCATGGTGGTTGTCACCCAGATTGGCGGCCTAGTTCAAACCATCGTTGCTTCTGGTGCAGTCTCGGCGCGTGGAACCAACCCAGCAGTTGCCTCGGTAGCTGCAGCAGCCATTGCCTGGTTAATTTTCATGGTTCCGCACTCGGTTGGCACAGTTTCAATTGCCACGGTCTACTTCACCAAGATGGCAAATCACGTGCAAAGCGGCAAAATCCACTTGCTCAAAGCCGATCTGGCCTCTGGTTTGCGCACGATTTCTGTAATTTCGGTTTTCTCAACCGTTGCCCTGATTGTGTTGGCTTATCCAATTTCGCGCATTTTTGTCGGCGAGCTGCCAGCCACCATTGCTCTTGGCAATGTGTTGATTGCCCTGATGTTTGGCCTCGTGCCATTCAGCTTTGTTTACATGATGCAGCGTGCTTTTTACGCGCTAGAAGACACCCGCACGCCGTTTGGCTTCACCGTGGTTCAAATCAGTATTCACATTCTTGGTTCACTAACTATGGCAGTTTTGGTACCTGCCGAATGGCTAGTTGTGGGCTTATCGGCCCTAACCAGCGCCACCATCCTGATTCAGGCTGTGATTGCCTACCGCCTTCTCAGCCGACAAATCGGCAAGCTGTCTGAGCACAAGATCGCGGTGTCAGCGGTGCAATTCATTACTGCTGGCCTACTGGCTGGCCTGGGTGGGTGGGCAACAATCCAGGCACTGGGTGGCATTTCGGCCAATTCGTTCGTGTTGCAAACCGTGCTCAGTTCAGTATTGAGCTGCTTTATTGCCGGTTTCGTGATGCTAGGTGTTTATTTGGTAACCCTGCGTTTTCTTAGAGTTCCTGAAATAGACACCGCGGTGGCCGGTATCAAGGGAATTTTGCGTCGCTAATATTGGCTGTGTAGGGTGAACAACCCGTTTCAGAGCGAATAACTGCTCGGAAATACATCGAGCCTTTGCTCAAGGAGAATATTTTGCGCGACGTCATCATTATTGGTTCAGGCCCTGCCGGCTACACCGCAGGCATTTACACCGCTCGCGCAGGTCTCAAGCCGCTGCTAATTGCTTCATCTGTTGAAGCTGGTGGCGAGCTAATGAAGACTACCGAGGTTGAGAACTTTCCTGGCTTTCCTGAGGGCCTTCAGGGCCCAGAGCTTATGGCCAACTTCCAAGAGCAGGCAGAGCGCTTTGGCACCGAGATCCTTATGGATGACGTGGTCGAGGTTGACCTTGCTGGCGATGTAAAGATCGTCAAGACCGGTGGCGGCGAGACTTTTGAGGCAAAAACTGTCATTTTGGCAACAGGAGCCGCGTATCGCGAGCTTGGTTTGCCTCGTGAAAAAGAGCTTTCAGGCCACGGTGTTTCATGGTGTGCCACCTGCGATGGCTTCTTCTTCCGCGAAAAGAACATCGCTGTTGTGGGTGGTGGCGACTCAGCAATGGAAGAGGCACTATTCCTCACCCGTTTTGCCTCTAAGGTTTACCTGATTCACCGTCGCGACACCTTCAAGGCGTCAAAAATCATGCAAGAGCGCGCGTTAGCTAACCCAAAGATCGAGGTCATCTGGAATTCAGAGATCGCCGAGCTAAAGGGTGCTACCAACCTTGAGGGCGTTACTTTGCGCAACACTGTTGACGGTTCATCTTCAGAGCTGGCCCTAGACGGTCTGTTTATTGCAGTGGGTAACGACCCACGCGTTTGGTTGGTTGAAAACCAGGTTCAGCTAACCCCAGAGCGCTTCATTCAGGTTGAGGGGCGCTCATCAAAGACCAGCCTGCCGGGTGTTTTTGCCTGCGGCGATGTCATTGACCCTACCTACCGCCAAGCAATTACCGCTGCTGGCTCTGGATGTGTGGCTGCGCTGGACGCAGAGCACTACCTGGCCAACCACTAATTGCCAAACACTAACTAACTTCGATACAAAGGATCAGATCATGGCAAAAGACGTAACCACCGCAAGTTTTCAGGCTGATGTTCTTTCAAACACCAAGCCAGTCCTAGTTGATTTCTGGGCTGAGTGGTGTGGCCCGTGCCGCATGGTTTCACCAATTCTTGACCAGATAGCCGAGGAATACGCCGACAAGATCGAGGTAGTGAAGGTCAACGTTGACGACGAGCCAGCGCTGGCACAGCAGTACGGCATCACCGGCATCCCAGCACTTCAGGTGTTCAAGGGCGGTGCTGTGGTCAAGTCAATGGTCGGCGCAAAACCTAAGCAAATTCTGGTCCACGACCTAGCTGAGTTCCTTCAGTAGTCTGGTTTTAACTAGACTTATTGAATGACCGATAGCCAGCAGCAAGCAAACAACCTCGATTCTTGGTTGGATTCTTACGCTGCGCGCGCGCAGACGCTGGCCGTTTCTGAAGTTCGTGCCCTTTTCTCGGTGGTTTCACGCCCTGAGGTGGTCTCTCTAGCTGGCGGCATGCCATACGTTGCTGCTTTGCCGCAAGCATTGCTCCAGCAAACCTACGAAAGCATGATGGCAAAGCGCGGTGCGTTGGCCATGCAGTACGGTAGCGGTCAGGGTGACCTTGTACTCCGCGATCAAATCCGCGACCTTATGGCTCTCGAGGGCATCAGCAGCTCGGTTGAAGACATCGTTATCACCACCGGTTCGCAGCACGGCCTGGACTTGCTATCGGGGTTGTTCCTAGATCACGGTGACGTGGTTCTGGCCGAAGGCCCTAGCTATGTGGGTGCATTGGGCATTTTCAACCACTACGAAGCTCACGTTGAGCACGTTTACACCGATGATGCCGGCATCTCACCTGAGGCTTTGTCTGAGGCAATTGCCCGCATGAAGGCTCAGGGCCGCACCATCAAGTTCTTGTACTTGGTAACCAACTTTGCCAACCCATCTGGTGTGACTTTGTCGGCTGAACGCCGCCCACAGATTCTTGAAATTTGCCGTCGCGAGCACATTTTGGTGCTTGAAGACAACCCTTACGGCCTTTTGTACTTTGATAAGCCGGTTCCAGACGCTCTTCGAAGCATGGATGAAGATGGTGTGGTCTACCTAGGCTCGTTCTCAAAGATTTTGGTGCCTGGTTTCCGCGTGGGTTACGTTCTTGCGCCACCTGCCATCCGTGACAAGTTGGTTTTGGCCAATGAATCAGCCATTTTGTGCCCAACCTCGTTTGGCCAAATGATGATTAGCGAGTACTTGGCTACGGCCGACTGGAAGGGTCAAATTGATACCTTCCGTGGTGTTTATCGTGAACGCCGCGACGCTGCTCTGGCTGCAATGCACGAGTATTTGCCGAAACTTGAAACCACACGCCCTGATGGTGGTTTCTACCTATGGGTCACCCTGCCTGAGGGCATTGATTCAAAGGCCATGCTCCCGTTGGCGGTCAAAGAACTGGTTGCCTACACCCCGGGAACTGCCTTCTATGGCGACGGAACCGGTCACAATAAGCTGCGAGTCTGCTACTCGTACCCAACACCAGAGAACATTAATGTGGGTATCAAGCGTCTAGCCAATGTGATCAACCTCCAGACCGAACTTCTCGAAACCTTTTCTAAAAAAGGACAATAAAAATGATCGTCAAGGGTAACTCCGCGGCAAAGCTGAAGATTCAGGTACTTGCGGGAGGAATCTCCCACGAGCGCGACATTTCTTTGAAGTCGGGCAGACGCGTTGCAGACGCACTTACCGATTTTGGAGCTGAAGTTGTAATTCGCGAACCGGATCACGACCTTTTGACCAACATTCTCAAGGACAAGCCAGACGTTATTTGGCCTTGCCTGCACGGTGCCAGCGGCGAAGACGGTGCATTGCGCGACATTTTGGCGCTCACCGGCGTGCCATTTGTTGGTGCCAGTGCTGCCTCAGCGCGTTTGGCCTGGGACAAGTCAATTGCCAAGGTTTTGGTAGCGCAGGCGGGCATTCAAACCCCAACCTCAGTTACTTTGCCAAAAGAAACCTTCCGCGAGCTGGATGCAGCGGGCGTTCTGAAGGCCATTACTAGCTCAATTCCACTCCCGGTTGTAGTAAAGCCGGCAAAGAGCGGCTCTGCACAGGGTGTCTCTATCGTGCACGAACAGTCAGAGCTAAACCGCGCCATGATTGACGCTTATGTTTACTGCGATGTAGCCATCATTGAGAAATTCATCGAGGGTACTGAGCTTGCCGTGAGCGTGATTGACCTAGGAGCTGGCCCATTTGCGTTGCCAGCGGTAGAGATCGAGCC
>JBEEOK010000058.1:0-9860 GCA_041191645.1 Actinomycetota bacterium
ACCAGATGCAGTTTTATCCGCCGGGCTGGACGGTGCGCGGGCTGCCAGGCCATTATTTTCGAACTTTTTCGGCGGCCCTAATATTTGATGCCCGTACCCAGCTAGGGCTAAATAAAAAAGAATTTGCCGCCTTGGTTTCGGTTCCAGAATCAGTTATGAACCGTTTGGAAAACGGACGTCGAGACCCTAATTCAGGCACCCTGCTGTCAATTTTGTATGCAGCTGGGTTCTTTGTTGAAGCTAAGGTGGTTCGAAATTACCTCAAGAGGTAATTCAGTTTCCAGACCCCAAAAAGTTGTCGAGGTTAGTGAACCAATAGGGCATAGGCGCGATCAAGGCGCTCAATCCACCAGTCAATGCGGTGATCCTCGGCCTCAAACAAATCAAGTTTGGCCTCATCAACCTCTACGCGGCGAACGTCAATAAACCCATCTTTAGGGAGCAGTGTTTCTTTAGAAACATCGCCAGCTAGAAGAGCCCCAGTTGCCAGACCGCAGTCATATTCAAGGTGCGGCAAAGCTGCTGCCAGGTGCGCACCCATCGACAAACCAACCGAGGTATCCAGAGCACTAGACACCACCACCGGCAAGCCCGCCTGCTCGGCAATATGAAGCGCTGTCGCAACTCCGCCGAGCGGCGCCGCCTTCAAGACCAAAATATCTGCGGCACCTGCCTTAGCAACAGCCAGTGGGTCCTCGGCTTTTCTAACAGACTCATCGGCCGCCACACGCACACCGCCAGCATCGGAAGCACCTATGCCCTGTGAGGCAAGCACCGACTTCAACTCAGCCAATTCAGGCACGGTGGCAACCGGCTGCTCAAAATAATCCAAGTTGAATTCGTGATCCACCATGAATTTTGAAACTGTTAGCGCAGTAGGAACATCAAAACCGCCGTTGGCATCGAGACGAATTTTGACCTTTGGGTAGGCCTCTTGGGTGGCCAAAATTCGAGCAAAATCATCTTCGAGCCGACCACCGGCAACTTTGATTTTGACCGTCTGAAAATCGCCAAATCTCGACAAAACCTTGGTTACCTGGCCGGCGGAGACCGCAGGCAAGGTGGCGTTCACAGGAATGCGATCCCGCAAGATTGGTGTGGCATCACCGTATGCAAACTCAAGTGCGGCGGCCAACCAAACCGCAGCCTCTTGATCTGAGTACTCGACAAAAGGTGACCACTCAGCCCAGCCGTTTGGCCCTTCAAAAAGCAGGGCCTCGCGCTCAGTTAGCCCGCGAAAACTGGTACGCAGCGGTAGCGCCACTACTCGCGCCGATGAAAGAACCTGAATTAGCGGAGGCCGATTCAGCGTACTTGGTGTCATTGGCGGCGTATTAGGCAAGCTGGCGGTCATGGGTGTTTATAGACCGCTGTAAACGTGCAAGCCCTTGAAGTACATGTTCACAATCGTGAAGTTAAACAGAATTGCCAAGAAGCCGATAATCGACAGCCATGCTGAACGCTTTCCAGTCCAACCGCGGGTTGCATTTGCGTGCAGGTACCCGGCATAGATGGTCCAAATAATGAATGTCCACACCTCTTTGGTATCCCAGCCCCAGTAGCGGTGCCAGGCACGCTCTGCCCAAATTGCTCCAGCAATCAGGGTGAAGCTCCACAATATGAAACCGATGATGTTGAAGCGGTAGGCCAAACGCTCGAGCTTCTCTGCGTCTGCAAACAGATCCAAAATGCGCTTGAAAGAAGCCGTTGCCTTGCCTTTTGCGTTTTGCACCCACTTGGCGGTTTTGAAAACATAGGCAATCGACAGTGCCGCAGCAATGTTGAAGAAAGCTGTGGCCAGCACGGCAACCAATACGTGAATTACCAACCAGTAGCTCTGCAACGCAGGCATCAGCGACTTAACGTTCACCCAGAAAACAGTGTCGGCGGTGCCAAGAATCAGTAGGTTAAAGCCGGCAACAAAAGTGGCAATCAGACGAATGTCTTTAATAATCAATGCGAACAAGAAGATCACGACGACAACTAAAGAGCCCGTGATCGCAAATTCATACATGTTGGCCCATGGCACACGCGAGGCTGAGACACCGCGAAGCACAACACCAGCGGCGTGAATAACTGCCGCACCAATCAACAATGCAATACCAACGCGCTCAAGTTTCGAAGCATTTTGGCGCGCAGATTTATCCATGCTCGACAAACGCGATAGGTGAAAAGCAAAACTAAGGAAAGCACCCGTGTAGAAAATCATGGATGCCTGAATGAGCAGACGAGCCAAGCCGGCCAATTCTGGGTTCAGGTCAATTCCAACTTCGGTAAGAAGTGTGCTAGCCAAAGTAATTGGAGTCATACTTATTTGCCCTTTGTGTTGTTTGAAACAAAATCTTCTGAAGTTAGAGCAGCCGCAACATCGGCAACCACTTTTTCAAGCATTGGGTCGTCTCCGCGTGCCAAAGCCGCAACCTCAAAACCGCTGGCAGTTTGGCGAACCCAAACTCGCCGGCGCGGAACTAGCAACGAGGTTGTCACACCCGCAAGAGATAGCAACGCAAAAATCAGCACCCAAATTCCGCCAGGGTTGTAACTCACGTCAAGCGAAGCAAAACGCTTGAGCCCATCAAAAGTCACGGTGCCAAGCTCACCAGGCAAATCCGCAGTCTCACCAAGAGCCAATCTCAAACCCTTAACACCACTCTTGCCACCGGCAACCTGAGTCATCTCTGAGGTGTCTAGTGCGTAGACATTCTTTGGCGCACCCGACTCCAAACCAAGGTCACCAACGTAAACATTCATAGTTAGCAGCGGGTCAATCGGTGCCGGGTACAAAGAGGTCAACGCACCCGATTCCAGCTCATCGACCGTTGGATAGAAGAACGCGATGATGCCGAACTGCTCAGCAGCATCTGGCACTTTGATGACACCGAGCGATGTGTAGGTGCTTGACTGCGGCAAGAACGGGGTGGCGCCTGAGTAGGTAATGTTGCCATCTTGATCACGAATGGTGATTGATGGCGCGTAGCCGTTACCGGTCAGATAAACGTGTGAACCCGGCAACTCAAGCGGTTCGTTTACGCGAATGACGCCGGTCTTTTCTTGGGCATCAACCCCGTCCGACGCAGGCACTTTTGCCGCAACATAAGCACGAAAATCTAGCGGGGTACCCACGTTGGTGACGTTGGTGAAGTCAAAATCAACCTCAAATTTGTCTAGCTTGACCGCAAATGGAACCAGGTAGTCCTCGCTGAAGAAAGTGCCCGGTGAGAATGAGTCATATGAGGCCAGGTTGTTTACGAAAGTCTCGCCTTCAACCAGCACGCGCTGGCCGCTGTAGCTCAGGCCCCCGCCCCAACCAACAGCGATCAACACACCGATTAGCGAGAAGTGAAAAACCAAGTTTCCGGTTTCGCGAAGGTAGCCACGCTCAGCCGAAACATCCTTGCCGTCGCGAACCACTCGATAACCCTGCTTCTTGAGCAGCGCAGCAGCTGCCTCAGGCACCGCCTTAGCCAGTGCCGCTGGCAGTTTTGCCTGCAGACTGGCCGGCATGCGTGAGAATAACTTTGGTGCAGCCGGTGGAGCCGAACGCAAGGCCTTGGCATGCACCCCAGTGCGAGGCACAACACAGCCAATCAAAGAGATGAAAAGCAAAATGTAGATGGCTGAGAACCACGCCGATGTATAAACATCGAAGAGCTGAATGGAATCAAGAATTGGAGCAACCGTGGGGTTGTTGTCAAAATACTGAACCACACCGTTTGGGTCGGCCGAGCGCTGCGGAAAGATTGACCCCGGCACCGCGGCGGCCGCGAGCAAAAGCAGCAAAAGCAGTGCCGTTCGCATGGAGGTAAGCTGGCGCCAGATCCATCTAGCCCACCCGCCCAGGCTCAAAGCTGGTGCATTAATCGGCTGCTCTTCAAAGTCATTGACTGACTCGCCAGCCACTGAATTCAAAGCCTGCTCTTTAGATTGCGACTTTGAAATAACCAAACACCTCCAGCTGTAGCCATGAAGCAAAAGTGCTCCAGATTCCGGTGACCATCAGCAAACCAAGCAGCACCAAAAGCGCACCACCGGCAATGTTGAAGCCGCGAATGTGCCGCTTGATAAAGCTCACAGACCGGTTAGCCCAGCCAAAGCCTGTGGCAATTGCAATGAATGGCAAGCCGATTCCCAAGGCATAAACAAATGCCAAAAGAGCACCCTTGCTTGGTGAACCAGCGTCAGAAGCCAAAGTCAAAACTGCGGCCAGGGTTGGCCCGATACATGGTGTCCATCCAAGGCCAAAGGCAAAGCCCAAAAGTGGTGCGCTGAAAAGCCCAAATTTTGGTGAAACCTGAAGCTTCATGGTTCGTTGCATGAACTTGAATTGCCCCATGAGCACAAAGCCCAAGAAGATTACAAATACTCCCAAGACCCGTTGCACCCACATGAGGCCGCCCGCGTAAACCGCGGCACCAAGACCACCAAAGAGTGCACCGAATGAAACGAAAACCACTGAGAAACCCAGCACGAACAGAACTGAACCAAGCAGAACCCGGCTCTTGACGGCCGACATTCCAGAGACAAAACCCAGGTAACCAGGCACTAGCGGCAAAACGCATGGGCTAATGAAAGAGACAATGCCAGCCAAAAGCGCCATCGGAATGGCAGCAAGCAGCGAGCCATTCAGAATGATGTCATTTGGGTTCAAGAATTACTCCTCGATCGCAGTCTGGATCAGAGTTCCCAAAATTGATTTATCGATCTGGCCGTAAATGCGTGAAGTTACCTTGCCGTCTTTGCCAATTACCAGAGTGGTCGGCACAGCGTTTGGCGTCACAATTCCGGTGAAAGCCAGCATGACGGCACCGTCATTTTTGTCGATGATTGAAGGCCAGGTTAGCTTCTTGCTCTTCGAGAAAGCCGCCGAGGTTTCGGCGCTGTCGCGAACATTCACACCGATGAACTGCGCCTCAGGGTACTTGGCAGCAAGCTCAACTAAATCTGGTGCCTCGAGTCGGCACGGCAGACAAGCTGCGTACCAAAAGTTCACCACTGTGACGACACCCTCAAGCTGGGTGCTGCTGATGGTCTCACCACTCTCTGAAACACCTGACCAGGCAACGGCCGCCTTGCGGTTCTCTGGAGCAAACTCGGTGACCGTGCCATCGCCGGCAATGTAGTTTTTGTTGTCGCCGGCTTTGAACTGGTTTGCCAGCGGGTCATTTGCAGCGCAACCGGTGAGGCTTGCAGCAATCACGGCAACCACCATGACCACAAAGGCCATGTTCAAAAAGATTCGTTGGTTTTTTCTCATACTGCACCTAGATCTCTGGCGCCAAAACCGGCCGCCGGGTCTCGATAGTCAACTTCTACAAACCTGTCGCCCTGGCGCTCCAGGGTGGTGATGCTCGATAGCGCACAACGGCGCTTCTTTGGGTTGTGGGCTAGTTGCTCTCCGGCGAGCGCACGCTGAACCATGACAATTGGCAACTGGTGCGAAACCAGCACCACGTCTCCGTCTGGCGCCTTCTGCCACGCATCGGTAATCGCTGCCATCATTCGGCCGGCAACCTGCACATATGGTTCACCCCAACTTGGCTGAATAGGGTTGCGCAGGTGAAAGTAAAGGTGCGGGCGAACCAAAATGTGCCCGGCGCTCAAGCGGCGACCTTCAAAAATGTTGTGCGGCTCAATGAGCCGTTCATCGGTGTTTAGTTGCAAACCAAAAGCTTCTTGCACGTGCTCGGCAGATGCGCGAGTTCGCAGCAGTGGGCTGGCATAAAGCGCCGAGATAGGCCTGCGTTCTGCCTTTAGAGCGGCAGCGGCTAGCGCGGCCATGTCGTGCCCCTTTGCACTAAGAGCAAAATGAGGCAAGCGGCCGTATAAAACACCGTCAGGATTATGCACTTCACCGTGACGGATTAGGTGGATACGTTTGGCGGGCATAGCTATAAGTCTACCCTCGGCTAAACTTGGGACATATGAGAGCCCGTGCCCTAGTAAAAGACCTTGCCGCCCTGCCAGATGGCACAGTAACCATTGGTGGATGGGTTGAGAAGCTTCGTGATCAGAAGCGCATTCAGTTCATCATCGTTCGCGATGAGTCTGGCGATGTACAGGTCACTTATCCTCGCCCTGTAATCAACGAGGTTCCTGACGAGAACGACGCTCTTGCGGCAAAGGTTTCAACCTTGACCAACGGTTCATTCGTTTGGATCACCGGCCGTTTGGTACACGACGAGCGCGTGAAGCTTGGTGGCCTTGAGATTCAGCTTGATGACGTTGAGATTGTCTCAATGGCAGACCCTGAAACCCCGATCGCCGATGACACCTCAATTGACAAGCGCATGGACTGGAGATTCCTAGACCTGCGCCGCCCAGAGATGAACCTGGTTTTCAGAATTCAGACCACCATCGAGAACGCCTGGCGCCAGTACTGGAACGAGAACGACTTTGTTGAGATTCACTCACCTAAGTTGATGGCCTCAGCCTCTGAGTCAAACGCCGAGCTATTCAAGCTTGAGTACTTTGACACCCACGCCTACTTGGCACAGTCACCTCAGTTCTACAAGCAGATGGCAATGATGTCTGGCCTTGGCAAGATCTTTGAAATTGGCCCAGTGTTCCGTGCTGACCCATCATTCACCTCACGTCACGCCACCGAGTTTGTGTCAGTGGACATTGAGGTTTCATGGATTGACTCGCACGAAGATGTAATAGCTATTCAGGAGCAACTATTGCACCGCGCCATTACCGCTGTAAAAGAAAAGCACGGCGACGAGATCTTGAAGCACTTTGGTGTTGAGGTCAAGGTGCCGAGCATTCCGTTCCCACGCGTGCCACTAACTGAGGCTATTGAGATCATCAAGGGCCGCGGCCACACCGTTGAGCGCGGAGGAGACCTTGACCCTGAGGGCGAGCGTCAGATTGCGGCTTGGGCTGAAGAAACCCACGGCCACGAGTTTGTTTTTGTGACCGACTACCCAGCTACCGTGCGCCCGTTCTACCACATGCGCCACGAGGACAACCCAGCCCTAACCAAGAGCTACGACCTAATCTGGCGCGGCACTGAAATTACCACCGGCGCCCAGCGCGAACACCGCCTTGATGTTTTGATCGAGCAGGTCAAGGCCAAGGGCCTTGAACCTGAAGGCTTGCAGACCTACCTTGACTTCTTCAAGTACGGTGCGCCGTCACACGGTGGTTTTGGAATGGGCTTGCTACGCGTATTGATGTTGCTATTGCACCAGCCAAACATTCGCGAGGTCGGCTTCTTGTTCCGTGGCCCTAACCGCCTAGAGCCGTAAGGCTCCATAGGTTCTGAGCCGTAAGCTCCATAGGTTCTGAGCCTTACCACTAATGAATTGAAATGCCCTGGCCAATTGGTCAGGGCATTTTTCTTACTTGAACCTGGTGATAACGTCCTTGGCTTTTGCAGCCCACGGGTATTTGCGGCCCAATACTGACAGCACGATAAGCAGAATCGGGAACCAGAACTTTTTTAGAATCCAACGCATTTTGGACATCCGTTCCTTTGAACTAGGCCAGTGCTTCTAAGGCCAGACTAAGACGCTCTTTGTCGATGCGCCAGTAGTTGTGCACCTTGTCATTGATTAACAACACCGGAATTTCTTCAGAATAGCGAGCCATCAACGCTTGGTCATCCAAGATGTTTTTCTCGTGCAAACTCACAGAGACCTGCGGGTGGTCAACCTGAAAATTAGCCAAAACCTGAGCCACTGCCTCTCGAGCGTCATCGCAGAGGTGGCATCCTGGTTTGCCGATCAAAGTTAATTGCACGTTCACAAACCCCAGCCTATGACAGGCCAATACCCGGGCGACAACTAAACTGAACTGGTGCCGACAACCCCCAACGAAAGCCAAAAGCTCGAAGCAGCGTTCTTTGACGTCGACAACACCATCCTTAGAGGCTCAAGCAGTTTTCTATTTGGCAAGGCGGCTTTCAAGCGCGGGTTCTTTAGCCGCCGTGACTTTTGGCGCTTTGCTTGGCAACAGGCCCGCTTCATCGCACGCGGTGAAACCCTCAACACGGTTGATCAAATCAAAGACCGCGCACTGGGCCTGATTGAAGGCCACAAGGCTGACGAGCTGGCTGCCCTAACCGATGAGGTTTACGACAAGTACATTTGCCCAAAGCTGTGGCCCGAGACCGTTCGCCTTGCCAAAGAACACATGGCTGCGGGCCGCGAGGTCTGGCTGGTAACTGCAACACCAAAAGAAATTGCCGATGTAATCGCGCACCGATTAGGACTAACCGGCGGCCTGGGCACCCTGGTTGAACGCAAAGATGGAATTTTGACCGGCAAGCTGGTTGGCGAGACCCTGCACGGCAAGCACAAGCGCAAGGCAGTGAAAGCACTAGCCAAAGAGCGCAACATCAGTCTCAAGCGCTCATTTGCCTACAGCGACAGCGTGAACGATTTGCCTATGTTGACCATGGTGGGCAACCCGGTGGCCGTAAACCCCGATGCAGCGTTGAAGCGCTATGCGGTTGCGGCCGAGTGGCCGATTTTGGACTTTAAAAAGCGCGAACTGCGCGCCAACAAATAACCAACGCCCCAAAGAAAACCGGTTAAACAAAAAACCCGTCAAGCAAACTTGACGGGATTGTTGTTGAGTAAGCCGATTAGCGAATTACTTCTTATTGCGACGCTGGTGACGAGTCTTGCGAAGCAACTTGCGGTGCTTCTTCTTAGACATACGCTTGCGGCGCTTCTTAATTACTGAACCCATAGGGACCTCACAGTTTTTGGATGCTCATCTGTCAGATTGACAACAAGCAAAACGATTTTTCTATTCTAGCCGAGTTAAGCTGCCCCCCGCTGACCAGATTGGCAATTAAGCCTCAGCGCGAAAATTCACCAAATTGTGGGAACAAATAGTCAGGCAGGCTGGTTAATTTGGAAATAACGCGTCAAAATTTCTAGAAAATTTCCGGAGGGTCTTATGCCAACTCAGTTCAAGAACCAGCCGCAACCAAAGCAGGCCCGTGCCGTTGACACTATCGAATTGGTGATTCAGGTGGCCAACCGCGCGCTTGATGCCGGCGGTGAATCTGCAGTACGAATCCAGGAAATTTCAAAAGAAGCCAACGTTTCAATTGGATCTATTTACCACCACTTTGGCGACCGCGATGGTCTGATTCGCGCTACCTACGTGGCACGTTTCAGAAACGCAATTCAAGACGACATCAGCAGGGTAAAGCGCTTCATGGAGCGAATGCACAGCGCCAAAGAAATGGCCGAGCACTACGACGAAATGCTGGCATTTTTGCACCACTACTTTGAGCAGTTTCCAGCTCAAAGCCAAGCCAGAACTATTGGCAGCATTGCTGGCCGGCCTCCGCTGCGAGATGCAATCATCGAGGTGCAGAGCGAGCTAACCGCAAGCCTCACCGAGGTTATGCAACTGCTTAAAGACCGCGGAATTCTTAAGCCGCACCTAGACGCTAAATCTGCCGCGGTGATGACCTTGGGCATGCTGCACGGTCGCGTTATTTCTGAACTTGATCAAAACCCAGTCAGTGACACCTGCTGGAATACGGCCTTTTTGACTGCGTTTAGCGGGCTATTTGTTGGCGGCGATCTCGCGAGCGCGAGCTAGCGCTGCGTCGGTAGCCTCAATAAACATTCCGCTCAGGTCGGTCTGCTCCATACGGGCAATCGCGCGCTCGGTAGTGCCATTCGGGCTGGTCACCTGGCGGCGAAGATCTGCCGGGGCTTTTCCTGAAGCCACCAAAAGTTCGGCAGCGCCCAAGAAGGTTTCGTTTACCAGCAAAGCGGCATCGGTGTCATTAAAACCCTGGTGCTTGGCAGCGTTCGTGAGCTGCTCAATTAGATAGAACACATAGGCCGGGCCTGAACCAGAAATGGTGCTCAGCGCGTCAATCTGTGACTCAT
>JBEEOK010000059.1:0-28331 GCA_041191645.1 Actinomycetota bacterium
GACCCAACCATCGATGCAGTATTCGCTTTGAACGCAGACATCGCAGCTAAGGCTGTTCTTCCTGCAGCAGAGGCAGCTGGCGTAACTCTAAAGATCGGTACCGTTGACATGTCTCCTGAGGCACTAGACGCAATCGCAGCTGGCACCATGGAGTTTGCTATCGACCAGCAGCAGTACGCACAGGGCTACCAGTCAGTAGTTCTATTGTTCCTAAACCTAACTAACGGACACGAGCTTGGCGGTGGCCTTCCTGTATACACCGGCCCTGGCTTCGTGACTGCAGACAACGTTGCACTAGTCAAAGAACTAGTAGCAGCCGGAACTCGCTAATCCAAAAAAGTTAAGTTCAGCACTAACGATGGTGGGTTAGGGTCTCCTAGCCCACCATCGTTTTCTGACTGGCAACACCCACAGTTTCAAATAACCAAGTTAGGTATCACATGACAAAGTCGTCAGCGGTAGATGAGCGCGTAAGAAGCGCATCGCTACTCACCAAAATTCTGCGCCGCCCCGAATTCGGAGCCTTCCTAGGTGCAGTCGCAATTTTCATAATGTTTGCAGCCACCGACACCACTGGCAACTTTGCCAACTTGAGCGGTATTTCAGGCTGGACAGACATCGCAGCCCCAATCGGCATCGTGGCCATCTCAGTAGCGCTACTGATGATTGCTGGCGAGTTTGACCTTTCCACTGGTGTTCTGGTTGGAACCACCGGTCTGCTAATCGGTATGTTGGTCACTGAAGTTGGCCTAGACATCTGGACATCAATTTTGATTGCCCTTGCCTTTGCCGGAACAGTTGGTTTCATCAATGGCTACGTGGTAGTCAAGACCAAGCTGCCTTCGTTTATCGTGACCCTGGCGACGTTCTTTGTTCTCAAAGGTGCGAACATGGCGTTCACCAAGTCAGTTACCGGCTCAGTTCGTGTAACCGGCACCGATAAAGCTGAAGGCTTTGAAGTAGCTGAGGCAATCTTTGCATCAAAGATCGGTGAGCCTGGATTCCAAATCTCAATCGTCTGGTGGATTGCCATCACTGTGATCGCAACCTTCGTGCTAACCCGCACCCGCTTTGGTAACTGGATCTTTGCTGTTGGTGGCGACGCCAACGCAGCCCGCAACGCAGGTGTTCCTGTCGATAAGACCAAGATCATCCTGTTTGTGTACACCGCTCTTTCTGCAGCTCTAGTCGGCATCATGTTTGTGCTTCGACTAAAGGGTATGCAGGCAGGTCAGGGCGTTGGCCAGGAGTTCTACTACATCATTGCTGCTGCAGTAGGCGGCACCTTGCTAACCGGTGGTGCTGGTAGCGCTATCGGTGCATCACTCGGTGCCCTAATCATGGGTATGGCCTACATCGGTATTCCATTCTCACGTTGGGACTCTGACTGGACCTCAACCTTCCTTGGTGTGATTCTGTTCACAGCTGTAATGATCAACACCTACATCGGACGTAAAGCAAAAGGCGGCAAAAAATGACCAACGCACTAGAACTAAAAAACGTTGAGAAGTCTTTCGGCAGCGTCATTGCCCTTCAGAACATTTCTGTTGAGGTAGCCAAGGGTCAGGTAACCTGCATCCTCGGTGACAACGGTGCCGGCAAGTCAACCCTGATTAAGACCCTGAGCGGTGTTCACAAGCCAAGCAAGGGTGAGTTCCTGTTCGAAGGTCAGCCGGTTGAACTTGCTTCTCCGCGCGATGCATTGGCCATGGGTATTGCAACCGTGTTCCAAGACCTCGCAACCATTCCACTGATGACCGTTTGGCGCAACTTCTTCTTGGGCAACGAGATCCGCAAGGGCTTTGGTCCTTTCAAGTGGCTTGACGTGAAGCAGATGAAAGAGATCACCAAGAAAGAGCTGCTCGCAATGGGCATTGACCTTCGCGATGTGAACCAGCCAATCGGTACCCTTTCCGGTGGTGAGCGCCAGTCCGTTGCTATCGCTCGTTCGGTTTACTTTGGTGCCAAAGTTCTTATCTTGGATGAGCCAACCTCGGCTCTTGGTGTTCGCCAGTCGGGCATTGTGCTGAAGTACGTTTTGGCCGCAAAGGACCGTGGAGTGTCAGTGGTTTTCATTACCCACAACCCGCACCACGCGTTCCTAGTTGGCGACCGCTTCTACCTGCTGAACCGTGGCCGCATGCTCAACCGATTTGAGCGTTCAAACGTTGAGCTTGAAGAGCTGACCAAGGCAATGGCCGGTGGTGCAGAGCTTGAGGCACTAACCCACGAGATCAACACGGTGCGCGGCTAACCAGCCAGGCAACGCTTCTGGTGCCCCTACCCACTCCGGGTGGGGGCATTAGATTTAAGTTCAAGGCCGTTTTGGCCAATACCGCGAAGGATGCAATGAAAACCCAATCAGAGATGTTTCGCGGCTATCTGCTCTCAATGATTGCCATTGTGGGCTTTGGCTTCACGTTTATTGCGGTCAACCTAGGCTCCGAGAGCTTTGACCCAATCACCATGAGCATGGGGCGCGTGGTGCCAGCCGCAATTCTTGCCGTTTTTGCACTCAAAGTCATGAAACAACCGCTTCTTCCGCCGCGCGAGGCCTACCCTCTGATTATTGGTTCGTCGGCCGGTGTGATTATTGGTTTTCCGCTTCTCTCGACCTTTGCGCTAGAGCACATTCCGGCTGCCGATGCCGGGGTTATTGGTGCGGTCACACCAATGGTCACAGGCATTGTCGCGGTACTTATCGGGCACAAAAAACCAAAGAAGATGTTTTGGGTGGCTGCAGCCCTCGGTGCCATATCAGCAATGTCACTGGCCTACTTTAAGGGCGGCACCGGTTTTGGAGACGGCCTGTTTTGGGGTTACCTAGCCATTGCATTCGCGGTGTTATTTGCGTCAATGGGCCACATTTCAGGTTCAACCCTGGTAGCCAAATACTCGTCTTTCACTGTGCTTAGCTGGGCCGTGATCATTTCAATTCCGGTGCAGTTACCTATCGCTGTGATCAACTGGTCAATCAACCCAATCACCGAGTGGCCGGCTTGGACAGCGATTCTTGGCTATCTCTACGTGAGCTGGTTCTCATTGTCGATCGGCAACTTTATGCTCAACCAAGGCCTGCACGTCATTGGCCTCGTTAAGGGTGCTCAGCTGCAGTTACTACAGCCGATTGTCACCATGGTCGCAGCAATTTTGATTCTTAACCAGGCTGTTTCGCCAATCACCTGGATAGCCGCCTTCGGCATTTTGACCAGTGTGGCCTGGAGCCAGCGCTACCGGTAATCGGTGTGATTTGGCCGGTTGCCGCAGTGGTTTTACTTTGCAGCCAACATGTCGTGGCGCACGATAATTGCGTCACGGTGAGGGCCAACACCAATAGCCGAGATGCGGGCACCGCTGATGCGCTCAAGCATTAGAACGTAGTCCTGCGCGTTCTGCGGTAGGTCTGCAAAAGTGCGGCAGCCGGTGATGTCCTCGGTCCAACCTGGGTAGGTCTCGTAAATCGGCTTGGCGTGGTGAAAGTCTGTCTGCGAAACAGGCATCTCTTCAACGCGCTTGCCGTCAACCTCGTAGGCCACACAAACCGGAATCTCCTTTAGGCCGGTTAGCACGTCTAGCTTGGTCAAAACAAAGTCGGTCACACCGTTGATGCGCGCCGAGTAGCGGGCGATCGGTGCGTCATACCAACCACAGCGGCGTGGGCGGCCGGTGGTGGTGCCAAACTCAAAACCGGTGGCGCGCAAGAACTCGCCCGATTCGTCGAACAGCTCGGTTGGGAATGGGCCGGCACCAACGCGTGTGGTGTATGCCTTGACGATGCCAATAACGGTCTTAAACTCGGCTGGGCCGATTCCTGAACCGGTTGAAGCACCACCCGCGGTGGAGTTTGAAGAGGTCACAAATGGGTAGGTGCCGTGGTCAACGTCAAGCATGGTGGCCTGACCACCCTCGAACAACACGGTCTTGCCTTCATCGATTGCGTTGTAAAGCTCAAGCGCAGTGTCGGCAACCATTGGGCGCACGCGCTCAGCAAATGAAAGCAACTCGGCAACTACCTCGTCAACACGAATAGCAGCGCGGTTGTAAACCTTGCTCAGCAGGTTGTTCTTGGCAACCAAAGCAGCCTCAACCTTCTGGCGCAAAATGCTCTCGTCAAACAGGTCCTGAACACGAATGCCAACGCGGTTGATCTTGTCGGCATAGGTTGGGCCAATTCCGCGACCGGTGGTGCCGATTGCGCGCTTGCCCAAGAAGCGTTCTGAAACCTTGTCAACCACAACGTTGTAAGGGGTAATGATGTGAGCGTTCGCCGAGATTCGCAGCTTTGAGGTGTCAATGCCGCGGGCGTTCAGGGCCTCGATCTCTTGGAACAACACCGATAGGTCTACGACCACACCGTTTGAAATAACCGGGATGACCCCTGGGGTCAGAATTCCAGATGGAAGAAGATGCAGGGCGTACTTTTCGTTGCCGATAACCACGGTGTGCCCGGCGTTGTTACCGCCGTTGAACTTGACTACGTAGTCGATTTGCTCTGCTAGAAGGTCTGTGGCCTTGCCCTTACCTTCGTCGCCCCACTGTGCACCAATAATTACTACCGCAGGCATGCATACCCCTTGCTTTGAATCTGGAGTGGTACGCAATGGCGTACATCTAAGTTTATCCCCAGATTGCCTGTCAGCACAGGCCCCACGTGAACCATTGAAATAGTTTGTAGCCATGTATCTGACTATTGACCTGACGCACAAATCAGATAATCTTTTGCCCATGGGGAAGAATCACTTAGGCAAAGAAGCACGATCGGTTTCGCCAAGCGAAGATGCCCCAAATGGCGGTGCATTGCTGGCAGCGCTCACCGAGTGGCAGGCAAATAACCCGCCCCTAGAAGATGACGGCGCTTGGAACGAGTACTTCGAGTCCAAGCAGGACCCAAACGAATCCGCCTTCTAAATCTTGTGATTGAAGACGTGCTGCATTACCCACTGGTGCATGGTGATGGCAGCAGCAGCCGAGGCATTGATTGATCGGGTTGAGCCAAACTGTGTGATCTCGAGAACCACCTCGGCGGCATCAATCGCGGCCTCGCTCAAGCCAGGGCCTTCTTGGCCAAACAGCAAGACACACTCTTCAGGCAACGCGTACTCTTCAATCTTTTTGCAACCTGGCACGTTATCAATTGCGATGATCGGAATCGCCTTGCCGCCCTCGCCGCCGGTCTTGGCCCACTCAACAAACTCTTCAACGGTTGGGTGGTGACTCACGTGTTGATAGCGGTCGGTAACCATTGCCCCGCGGCGGTTCCACCGGCGGTTGCCAATAATGTGAACCTCGGCAGCCAGAAAAGCGTTGGCCGTTCTGACAATCGATCCAATGTTTAGGTCGTGCTGCCAGTTCTCGATAGCCACGTGATATTTGTGGCGGTGGCGGTCGAGCTCACTAATGATCGCGTCCATTTTCCAGTAACGAAACTTATCCAGCACGTTGCGGGTATCGCCGTTGGTTAGCAGCTCTGGGTCAAGAATTGAATCGGGATTCGGCTGCTCTGGGGTGCCGGCATCTTCGGGCCATTCACCCTGCCAAGGACCAACACCCCACGTGGTTTGTTCAGGGGTAGGGGTAGCGCCCGAGGGTAGCTCTGAATCAGACACGCGCGTAAGCCCGCTTTCTAAATTGAAGGGCAACGGTTGCCAGAACTGCGGCAATCGTTGAAGCGGTCAAAACCGCTAGGGTGCCCATTGATGCAAATTCGGTTTTGTGAAAAGCCAGTTCGCTGATGAGCAGAGACACGGTGAAGCCCACTCCGGCCAGGGTGCCAATGGTCGCGACATCCCACCAAGAAAGCTGCTTTGACAGGCTGGCTCTCGTGAACCGGGCCATTATCCAGGCTGTTCCAACCACACCGATTGGCTTGCCGACAACGAGACCCAGAATGATGCCGAGGGCAACTGGAGAGTTCACCACATCGGCAAAGCTGGTGCCTTGCACCGATACGCCCGCGCTAAAAAATGCGAACACCGGGACCGCAAAGCCGGCTGAAATTGGGTGAACCACGTGCATTACTCGATCGGACTGCTTAAGGTTCATGAGCATGCCCATGGCCACGCCGGCAATGGTTGCGTGGATGCCGCTCTCGTGCAGTGCTGCCCAAATAATTGCTGCTAGCGGTAGGTAGAAGTACCAGCCGGTCACACGCTTCTTTTGCAGCATGCCAAAAATGAATAGCCCGCCTAGAGCCACAGCCAAGGCCAAGAAGTTGAGTTTGGCGGTGTAGAAAATCGCAATCACGATGATGGCGCCAAGGTCATCAACTACTGCCAACGTCAGCAAGAACGCTCTAAGTTCAATTGGTAGCGAGCGTCCGGCAACAGCCAGCACGGCCAGCGCAAATGCAATATCGGTGGCCATTGGCACACCCCAGCCGGCGGCGCTTGACTGGCCCGCGTTGAACATTGCAAAGATAACTGCCGGCACAACCATGCCACCAACTGCAGCGGCAATTGGCACAGCTGCGACCGCACGGTCTTTTAGCGAGCCAACAACTAGTTCGTGCTTGAGCTCTACACCGGCAACAAAGAAGAAGATTGCCAGCAAGCCATCGGCTGCCCATTTTCCAAGAGAAAGGTCTAGGTGCAGATCAGCCGGGCCAACTTTGAATTCGCGCAAAGCGGTGTAAGAGGCAAAATCTAGGTTTGCCCAGATGAGCGCAAGCACGGCAGCGGCCAACAACAATATGCCGCCGGTGGTCTCATTTCTAAGCGCTTTGCCAAGCCATTGGGTTTGCCCCTTCGACACTCGTGAGAAGATGCGGGTTTGGTTAGGCATGAGTTAAGCCTAGGCTAGACACATGGCAGAACGCAGCAAAATCACATCTTGGCTAACCGACATGGACGGCGTATTGGTGCACGAAGGACACGTGCTACCTGGCGCTTCTGAACTAATTGAACAGTGGCAAACCAACGGCACTCCGTTTCTGGTTTTGACCAACAACTCCATCTACACACCTCGTGACCTTGCGGCCCGTTTGCAGTCGGGCGGGTTGAATGTTCCTGAAGACCGCATCTGGACATCGGCCTTGGCCACCGCTGCATTCTTGGATAAGCAAAAGCCAAAAGGTACCGCCTATGTAATTGGCGAGACCGGGCTAACTCAAGCACTGCACGAGATTGGTTATGTGCAGACTGACAACAACCCTGACTATGTGGTGTTGGGCGAGACACGCAACTTTAACTTTGATATGTTGACCAAGGCGGTGCGCCTAATCAACGCTGGCGCGCGATTTATTGCCACCAACCCAGATGCCACCGGCCCATCGGCAGAGGGACCGCTGCCAGCAACCGGTTCTGTTGCCGCGCTAATTACCAAGGCCACCGGCATGGAGCCTTACATTGTGGGCAAGCCAAACCCAATGATGTTTAGAAGCGCAATGCGCAAGATTGGCGCGCACTCAGAATCAACCGGCATGATTGGTGACCGCATGGACACCGACGTTGTTGCCGGTATTGAAGCTGGTCTCCACACCGTTTTGGTGCTAACCGGAATTGCTGACGATGCAGAGATCGCCAAGTACCCATTCCGCCCAACCGAGATCTTGAACTCGGTAGCCGACCTGGTTGACTAACTAGACCAAGTAAAAAGGGGTCCGGCTTTATGCCAGACCCCTTTTTTTTGTTTACCGATTTACCGGTTAGTTTTGTCTCGCTTTGCGACGCCTTGCGATGGCCAAAATGACCAACAGCATTGCGCCTACCGCAGCAACTAAACCAAGAATTAGTTCGATTGGTAGTTGACCCTCTTCGACGGCACCTGGCTGTTCGACTGCATCCTCGTTTAGGACTACGCCCACTGCTACAGATCGAATTTGACCGTCTTCGGTGATTCCATTCAACTGAAGAGTGTGTTCGCCAAATGGGATTGCTGCTGGGATAGCAGCCTCACCGGCAAACTCACCGTTTTCATCAGCAACCACTTCTTTGAGTTGGGTTGGGTCAGAGAACAACCAAATGTTGATGATCGACCCTGGGGCAAAACCGGTACCGCTGAACTTGGCTACGCGCTGTGAATTGAGCACGATGTTTCCGTCATCGTCTAGGTTCAAAGGCTGGCCATCAAGATCGGTGGCAGCCAGAACAATCTCGAAGCCATCGCCCTTCAAAACATAACCATCGTTAGTTTGAGTGGTCACCAGTTCAATAGATACAAGTTCACCGTTGACCATTGCGGTAACGCTGCTTGGCGCCAGCTCAGGCAAAACCGGCTGCTCAGAGTCATCTACTTCAAAAGCGATTGGCATGCCCAACGCTTCGGCAAGCACGGCTGGAATGTCTTGAATGGTTGGGTAAGTCACGTTGGCAACTGGCTCTACCTTTGGTTGCAATACCGGCACCGGCTCAACTTGAGGCTGTGGTGACGGGCTTGGTGAAGAGCTTGGGGTTGGGTTGGCGGTCACCGATGGGGTGGCGCTGGCCGACGCACTAGGAGTTGGTCGCGGAGTAGTTGTGGCTGTTGGTGACGGTGACGGCGTCACCGATGCACTTGGGCTTGGACTAGGCGATGGAGCCACTGGTGAGGTAGGCGCCACCGAGGTGGTCGAAACCTCGCCCAGCGAAAGCTTGTTGGCGCCATTTTTAGCCACAACCTTTACCCAGTAGGGGGTTCCTCCGGCTAGGCCGGTAATGGTCACTGAGGTTGCAGTTGAAACACCGTCGGTCACCAAAGTGAAGGTTGAGTTGTTGGTGCTGGTGTAAATCAAGTAGTCAATCAGGGAAGAGCCGCCATCTGAAACCGGGGCTGTCCAACTGACCTGCAAAGACTGCAGGGCAGCGGTCACCTGAATATTGGTCACAGCAGCAGGCGACTCGTAGTAAGTGATGGCTGATCCCAGAGCCGCCCAAGCCGAGTTACCTGCGGCGTTCACTGCCTGCACCTGCAGCTCATAGGTTGACCCAGCAATCAAGCCACTGACAGAGGCAGAGGCGGTGCTTGATGTGCCATCGTTGTAGGTAACCCACTGAGTTGTACCAGAAATTCGGTACTCAATTACGTAGTCGGTGATGACCGAACCGCCGTTGTCAACCGGTGCTGTCCAAGACACGAGCAGCTCGTTTGACCCCAAAGATGCCGATAACGCGGTCGGAGCATTCGGAGCACCCGCAAGGGCAGTCGCTGAAGCTGCAGAAGACGCTGGGCCACCCGAGGTTGCGATTGCCGTTACTGCCAAAATCTGGAAGCTATAGGTTGCCCCCGCGGTAAGCCCGGTCACAGTTGCCGAGGTAGAAGTGGCGGTGCCGTCGGCAAAAGTTGACCAGTCGTTAGTGCCCAACAACTTGTACTGCACGATGTAGTCAGTAATTGCTGCGCCACCGTTGTTAACCGGTGCGGTCCAAGCCAGTGAAACCTGACGCTGACCTGCAGTTGCAATTAGTCCGGTTGGTGCACCCGGCGGGCCAGCGGTGACGGCACTTACGGTGGCATTAGCGGTCTTTGCTGAATCTGCAGTCACACAGTTGTTTGATCCAAATTCAACAATGTACTTAGTTAGCGTTGAGCCGGTTGCAGGCAAGTCGTTCCAGAGACCTGAAGACAACATTTGAATTGCATCTTCATTGCTGCCACTATCGTTGGGCTCAAGGCTGCCGTTCCAATTGGTGTACATGCCATTTTGAGCAGAACCGCCAGACCCCGAACCGTATCCCTGCCAGAACTTGGTAGCTGAAACGTCTGGGTCAGTCACCCAGTACCAGCTGCCCTCCGTAGCGGTGTCGGCACCACCAAGCCAAGAGGCGGTGCGAACTTTGTCATAGATAAATTGGTTTTCTTCGGCGCTGGTAATGGTTGCTAGATAACCGGTGCAAACACCGCCGCCCAACTTGTCAACGGTTCGTTGCGCAGCGGCGGCTTTGGCTGCGGTCCAGTCCAGGGTGTCTGAAACCACTTGATAGATGTGGTTGTTTCCACCAGTTCCGGTGAATACGGAACCGGTCGCTTCTGAGGCCTGAACAGAGAAGCTTTCGGTTCCATTGCTGGTTCGTTGGTACTTCAACGTGGCCAGCGCGGCATTGACGTCGGCAATTGCTCCGGTGAACTTCATGGCCGACACATTAGTAAAGCTGTTGAAAGCGGCGTCTGCCGTCAAACCGGTTGTGGTGGTCAACGTCATTACACCGGTGCCCCCGGTGTTCAGGTTTACGGTGATTGTGCCGGTACCAAAGCCGGCAAGCTTTGGAGTGACTCCAGACTCTGAAACCAGTTCGTAGACGCCGGTATCAAAACCAAGTGTGCCCAGTGGGAACACAATTGTGCGGCCAATCTCAAATGCTGAATCACCTATCGCGTTTCTCGCGGCCACTTTGAACAGGTAAGTCTTGGTTGCGTCAAGCCCAGATATTGAGGCACTGGTGGCACTTGAAACTGTGTCGGATTGGGCAGTCCAAGTCTGGCCGTCGTCATCTGACTTCTGAATCACGTAGTCGGTGACCCCACCAACAGAAGCGGCATTGGTCGGGGCATTCCAGCTAATCTCGGCACTTGAACCTGACTGCTGGGCCGAAATTCCAAATGGAATGCCAGGCGCGGCACCGTTTTGCACGGTGAAAGATCCGGTGGTGGTTGCACCGTCGGCATCTCTGACCGTGAAACTCAACGGGCCAGTTGCAGCAGTAGCCGAGGTTGAATACGTAATGGTCAAAGTTGCATTGGTGGTTGAAGCCCCCGAGTTTGCAGCAGTAATGCTGGCGCCGGTCACGGTCACATGGCTTGGGGCCGATGTCGTAACGTTCCACTGGCTCTGAGTGGTTGAGTCGTCGGTCAAGGCGATTACCGCAGTGTTACCGGTGCTCGAGACGCTCTTGGTTTGGGTGGCCAGTTCCTCGACAGTTGGTGCGGTGTTGGTTCGCGCAGTTGCCGTGAATGCCGAGTTGTCGGCAAATCTAACCTGTTGCAAGTTGTTGGCGCCACCGGTGGCAGCTGAGAAACCCCAGTAGACAATTCCTGCGGTGCCGGCAAAAACCGAATCGTCTAGATCAATAGTTGTAGACAGAATCTCGGTTCCAGCCAAATAGGCCTTTGCCGCATTCGTAAGAGGATCCCAAGAGAACTTGAAAGTCCTCCACTGACCATCTTCTAGGTCACCAACATTCACCTGACTTGGCAGGCCAGCGTTGGTGGCAGATGAATGCGTGGTGTCACCATTCTTGGTAAAGGCCATGAAGTCGGCACTGCCAGGGCCGTTTGCACCAGAGTCACCAAGTTCTAGGTTTGCATAGGTGTCAAACTCAGTGGCAAATGATGGGGTCACGCCTTGATAGCCCAAGCCGCCGCCGCCAGAAACCGCTCCGGTTGAATTTGGTTGCAGCACAAACGCCATTCCGTCGGCACCGTCAGAACTACCGAGATTCACCTCGGCGTTGATCTCAAATGCTGAATTCAGGTCGACGCGCTCTTGGTTCCAAGCCGCTCCCGCGTGCCAGTTAATCGTTGGAGTCAGAGGGTAGGTCAGGTACCCGCCGCTTGATGTAGGAGTGACCGTGTAGGTTTCGGTCATCGTGGTGCTGGTAGCACCCCATTTGGTAACCACCGTGAAGTCACTCGAAGAGAATGTTGCTGCAGATGCTGCAGTTACCGGCACTAACGCCGATGCAGCCAGAGCTAGACCAGAAATAGTGGCTAAGAATTTGAACTTCACGTGACACTCCAAGACCTGTACGGACACTGTACTTATGTCCGGTTAAAGTCTAAATAAATCCAGACAATTGCCCGCCGAGTATTCGGGTGGCCCGAAGGTCTTGGCTAGATTTTTGGTGCTATTTGTCGAGTTCGCGCAAATGCTTGCGGGTGGCCATGAAAATGGCGATCGCTGTTACCAAAATGGCCTCGGCCAAATACACAGCTTGAACACCCCATGCATCGAGGGCCAGACCAACGCCCACCATTGAAATCATTGGGCCACCGCTCCAAATGGCCAGCTCAAGTGCAAAGACGCGGCCGCGTTTATTAGCCGGGATCTTTTCTTGAACCACCGTATTCAACAGCGGACCGAGCGGGCCCCAGGTAAGGCCCAAAATGGCACCGAACAGAATGAACGCCCACTGAGGTGGTAGCAACGCCATTGGGATCATGGAAAGGGCAACACCCAGAATCGCAATCCGGAAAATCTTGGCGAAACTCAAGTACTTATTGATGCGTTCGAACAGCAAAGCACCCACGGTTGAAGATGCGGCCATCACCGAGATGATGGTGCCCAAACCTTCTGGGTTGCCAATCTCGTTAAAGTGCCTTGGCAAGACCACCATCTCGGTAGGCAAATAGACAATTGCCAAAAACAAGAAGGTGCTCATCATGATCAGCACCGCAGGGGTTGCAAACAGAATGCGGAAACCCTGGCTGGCGTAAACAAAGATGTTGCCACTTTCTTCATCGCCCTCTTCGTGCCTTTCATGCACACGAATTAGCCAGCTAAAAATGGCTGACAGCAACGAGAAGATTCCTGAGACCCACATGGCGTTGATTGCACCGATCTGGCTGATCAGCACTGCGGCAATGGCCGGGCCAATTGCAAAACCGGTGGCAAACAGTGCCTCGTGAATCGAGTTGGCACGCGGCAAACTCATGCCGGCTGCATCAGCGGCGTCTGGCACCAATGACTTGCGGGCGCTTGGCGAACCCGATGAAACAAAGTTCTTCAGAGTGTTAATCAGAATCAACAAGAACAGGTTGATGTCGATAAACCAGGCCACAATCGGCAGCGCAATAACCGAGGCAGCGCTGGCGTATTCAACCCACATAGATGTATTGCGGCGACCAAACCGGTCAATGATTGAGCCCATTACCGGCGAGAGCAGCAAGCCCGGAATAGCGGTCAGGGTAATCAGCAGACCAGCGGCTGCCGATGAGCCGGTTACGTCAAATGCGATCCATGGGTAAAGAATGAAAAGCATTGACCCACCAATGATGCTGGTGAGCGAGGAAAGCTCAAGAAATACGAATGGCTTAAGCGAGTTGGAGGTCTTCAAGAGACACCGCGCTTAGGTAACGGTAGCCGGCATCGCCGATTACCTTGTCGGCACCGGTGCTGCGGTCAACCACGGTTGCCACGGCCACAATAATTGCCCCAGCTTCTTCTAGGGCTTTGGCGGCGGTTAGAGGTGAACCACCGGTTGTTGAGGTGTCTTCAACCACGATCACGCGCTTGCCCTTGACATCTGGCCCTTCAACCTGGCGGCCCATTCCGTGGGCTTTGGCTGCCTTGCGAACCACAAATGCGTCAACCGCGCGGCCTCGGCCAGCCGCTTGGTGCAGAATGGCGGTTGCCACTGGGTCGGCACCCATGGTCAAGCCGCCTACCGCGTCAAAGTCGGTGATGCCGGCAGCATCAAGCATGTCGAGCATGACCTGGCCAATTAGCGGGGCTGCTTCGTGGTGAAGGGTCGCACGACGAAGATCCACGTAGTAATCAGCCTCGATGCCGCTAGACAAAGTGACCTTGCCGTGAACAACAGCAAGTTCTTTGATTAGTTCGACAAGGCGCGGCTTTGAGGCAGAGGTGAAGGTCATATTGCCAGTTTACTGGGGCATTTGACCGCGCCCTCTAGGCTGGTCACATGGAAAAGATGATGTTCACCAACCTGCCGGTTCACTCTCTGAAGCGCGCAGTGGATTTTTACACCGAATTGGGTTTCACCTTTAACCCACAGTTCACCAACGAGGTTTCAACCTGCATGATCGTTGGCAAATACAACTTCATCATGTTGCTTGAAGAAGCGTTCTTCTCGAGCTTCGTTGACAAGCCTCTGGCACCAACCAAAAAGACCGTCTCTTGCATTGTTGCCATCACGTACGATTCTGAGGCCGAGGTTCGCTCTGTTTGCGAAAAGGCCTTCGAGCTGGGCGCCCGCCGCTACAAAGAGCCTGAGGATCACGGCTTCATGTTTGGCTGGGGTTTTGAAGACCTCGATGGGCACATCATTGAGCCGTTCTACATGGATCAGAACCACGTAGTTCCAGTCGAGGGCTAACTCGTGCGTATTGCCACTCACAACGTAAATTCCATTCGCACCCGCGTTGACCGCGTAGTTGACTGGTTGGTTCGTTCCAACACCGATGTTCTTGCGATGCAAGAAATTAAGTGCAAACCTGACCAGTTTCCGTATCAAAAATTTGAAGACGCCGGTTACAAGATCACCATGCACGGCTTGAATCAATGGAACGGCGTTGCTTTTGCCAGCCGCCTTGAAGCCGAAGATGTTGAAGTTGGTTTTTCTGGAATGCCGGCATTCGGCAAGGGCGGAAAAGACCCGGTTGAAGAGGCCCGCGCCCTGGGTGCAACTTTCAACGGCGTGCGCTTATGGTCACTTTATGTGCCAAACGGTCGCGAGCTAAACGACGAGCACTACCACTACAAGCTGGAGTGGCTGGACCGCTTGGCCTCCAACGTTGCCGAGTGGGTTGAGCACGAACCAGAGCAGCCGCTGGCACTTATGGGTGATTTCAACATTGCGCCACTTGACACCGATGTTTGGGATATCGATGATTTTGCCGGAGCAACCCACGTTTCAGAACCTGAGCGCCAGGCCTTTGAGGCCTTCGAGCAAATTGGCCTGCAAGATGTGGTGCGCCCGCTCGTGCCACAGGGCTACACCTACTGGGACTACCAGCAGTTGAGATTCCCGCGTAACGAAGGCATGCGAATCGACTTTATTTTGGGGTCAGAGCCGTTTGCCGAACGTGTAACTAAAGCAGTAATTGACCGCGACGAACGCAAGGGCGAGGCCCCAAGCGATCACGTGCCTGTGGTGGTTGACCTAGCCGACTAGTTGCCTTTGCGGCTGCCTATCGATTTTTGTAACTCAGCCAAGTCTTTCGCTCGGTTTCACTTAGTTTCTCGATGGCATATCGCAGAGCGGTGCGTGGCATGGTGGCTGCAAATCGGGTCAAGAATTGCCGAAGTTGGTCGGTGTCTCTCTTGCCAGCTTCGCGCAGCATCCAGCCAACAGCTTTGTGAATCAGGTCATGCTGGTCTTTAATCAGCAACTCGGCAATTTTCCAAGTGGGTGCCAAGTCAAAGTTTTCAAAACCCAGTTTGTCGGCTCGAATAAAGGCAAAGGTAAAAATTATGGCGGCCCGGCGCTCCCATAAAGACTCACTGGCTGCCAGTTTTTGCAATAGTGTCAGGGCATCTGGTCGGCCAATCAAGTAGACGCCCAAATACGGTGCGGTGGCATCGATTAGGTCCCAGTTATTTATGCGGCCAGCGTGCAGCAACTGCAGGTAGTGGTCAAACATTTCTTGCTGGGCAGCCGGGCTCTTGCTGCGCTTGAAGCGGTTAACCATGATGAACAAACCGCACTGGCGGTGTTCGTGCACCCCAGAGGCCAGCAGCTCGTCAATCTCGTGCTGGGCTAGGTCTTTGTGAGCGGCGGCAACCTTGCGCGTCTCGGGCACTTTAGCCCCAATAAAGACATCTCCATCGCCATACTGACCTGGGCCAGTTTTGAAGAACCAGGAAAAGGTGGCTTCTTTTTCGGGGCGGGCAAAAGCGGCCAGGTCCTGTTTTACGGCGTCGGCAGTACTCACAAAATTAGCTGGCGAGCTGGCCGATAACAACTAGGGCATCACCTGGCGCTGGAGTGATGCTCACATTCTTGGCAGGGTTTAGAGCCACGCCGCCTGAGGCCGAATCAAAATAACCGACCAATGAGTAGCCCTTAGAGATTGCGGCAACGGCAAGGTCGGCAATTTCAACCTTCTGGCCAGCGGTAGCAAACTCGGTTACAGAAACCAGCCCAAGGCTGGCACCCTCTGCCGCAAACAAGCCCTCGAACACCTGCAACAGGTCTGAGTTTTCTGCGATCTGCGCAAGCAGTTTGGCTTTCAGGTGAGGAACGGTTGATGCGCCGGTGGCAGCGGCTTTCAGGCCGGAAAGTTTTGCCGGACTACCCAACTGCAACTTAGCTAGAGCATCTTCGCGAATTCCGGTGTAGACCACCATGTCGTCATCTTCGGCAACTGCAATCACAAGTGCGCCCGCTGGCAGCACATAATCGGCACTCGGGTTAATCACCGGCAGGCCATCGACCACTAGACCAATAACAGCTGCTGTGTTGAAGGCCAAAACGGCATCGGCGTAGGTCTTGCCATAGAGCCCCGGAAGGTCATCGAAGTAAATTTCTTGACCCTCAAAAGACAACAGCTCTTCGATTGCCACCAGCAAAGCCGGGTGCATTGCAGCGTGCTGATTCACGAGTGCCTCAAGTGAGTCAAGGTTTGAGGCCAGGTCAATGATTGATTTCGCGGCGCTTGCATTTGCAGCTTCGAGGCCGGCCACGGTTGCTGGGTCACCCTGAATAATTTGGAATTTCTGGTTGCCAAGATCCAATTTGGACAGCGCCGCCTCAACCTCGGCTGGCGCAGTTTGTGAAAGCACAACAACGCGCGGCTTGCGCACGTTCTCGTTGGCAACGGTCAACTCGTTGATAACCTCAGCGGCAACATCTGACCAACCAAGAATCAGCGAGTGCCCGCCGCGCTTGAGTGAGTAATTACCGAACTTGCGAATGCTTGACATGGTGCCAGTTTAGCCAGCCTCGCTGAGAGACCACTATGAACTGGCACCACACCAGCCTTCTAACTATTCGATTTCACCCGGGGTGACAACCAGTTGCACACCGTCTTCGGCAACATCAACCTTGACTAGTGATCCATCGTGGATGGTTCCGGCCAACAACAGGTTGGCCAAGCGGTCATCGATTTGCTGCTGCATCAAACGGCGCAATGGTCGCGCACCGTAAATTGGGTCGTAACCCTTATCGGCCAACCAAGTGCGGGCAGCCGGGGTAACTGCTAACTGCAAGCGGCGCTGCTCAAGACGGTGCTGCAAGCGGTCGATGTTTAGTTCAACAATCTGACCAAGCTCGTTGCGATCAAGCGCGCTGAACACCACAATGTCGTCGAGGCGGTTCAAGAACTCTGGCTTGAAGTGAGCTCGAACCGAGCCAAGCACACCGGCCTTCTGCTGCTCAGCATCCAGGTTTTGATCAATCAAGAACTGGCTGCCTAGGTTAGAGGTCAAAATCAAAATGACGTTCTTGAAGTCAACGACTCGGCCCTGGCCATCGGTCAAACGGCCGTCATCCAAGACCTGAAGCAACACGTCAAAGACCTCAGGGTGAGCCTTTTCAACCTCGTCAAGCAGCACAACTGAATAGGGTCTGCGTCGAACAGCCTCGGTCAATTGACCGCCCTCTTCGTAGCCAATGTAGCCCGGAGGGGCACCAAGCAAACGGCTGACCGAGTGCTTCTCGCCATACTCAGACATATCGATTCGGACCATGGCCTTCTCGTCGTCAAACAAGAATTCAGCCAAGCTCTTAGCCAACTCAGTCTTACCGACACCTGTTGGGCCCAAGAACAGGAATGAACCGGTTGGGCGGTCTGGGTCGCTAATGCCAGCCTTGGTGCGGCGAACCGCATCAGAAACAGACTTAACCGCAGCCTTCTGGCCAATTAGTCGCTTGCCTAGCTCACCTTCAAGGTTGAGCAGCTTCTCGCTTTCGCCAGCAAGTAGGCGGCCGGTAGGCACGCCAGTCCAGGCGCTGACCACGGCTGCAATGTCGTCTTCACCAACCTGGTCGTTAACCATACGCTCGGTGCCGTCTTGGTTTGCCTCAGCAGACTCAAGCTGAGCCAACTCTTTTTCAAGTGCTGGAATCTCGCCGTAAAGCAGTCGTGAAGCACGTTCAAGATTTGCCTCACGCTGAGCACGGTCGGCCTCGATGCGCAGACCGTCAAGCTTGGTCTTCAACTCACCAACCTTGTTAAGCTCTCCGCGCTCTTTCGCCCAGCGTGCGTTCAACTCATCCAGGATTTCAGTTTTGGCAGCAAGGTCATCGCGCAATTTTTGCAGGCGCTCCTTTGAGGCCTCGTCTTTTTCTTTCTTCAGCGCCAACTCTTCAAGCTTTAGGCGGTCCACCTGGCGGCGAAGCTCGTCAATCTCGATCGGTGCTGAATCAATCTCCATGCGCAGGCGCGAGGCAGCCTCATCGATGAGGTCAATGGCCTTATCTGGCAGCTGGCGCCCGGTGATGTAGCGGTTAGACAAAGTTGCCGCAGCCACCAAGGCGCTGTCCGCAATTGCCACCTTGTGGTGTGCCTCATAACGCTCTTTTAGGCCGCGCAAAATTGCAATGGTGTCAACCACCGATGGCTCGCCAACGTAAACCTGCTGAAAACGGCGCTCTAGGGCTGGGTCTTTCTCGATGCGCTCACGGTACTCATCAAGAGTGGTGGCACCAATCAAGCGCAGTTCACCGCGGGCCAGCATTGGCTTAAGCATGTTGGCGGCATCCTGGCCGTCGCCGGCACCGGCGCCCACCAACGTGTGCAGCTCATCGATGAACGTAATTATCTGACCCTCGGCTGCGTTGATCTCGGCCAGCACAGCCTTGAGGCGCTCTTCAAATTCACCGCGATACTTGGCACCGGCCACAAGTGCAGCCAGATCAAGGCTGATTAGCTGCTTGTCTTTTAGGCTCTCTGGCACGTCTCCGGCAATGATTCGCTGGGCAAGGCCCTCGACCACAGCGGTCTTACCAACACCTGGCTCACCGATCAAAACCGGGTTGTTTTTGGTGCGGCGGCTTAGCACCTGAGAAACTCGGCGAATCTCGGCGTCTCTGCCGATAACCGGGTCAAGTTTTCCTGACTTAGCAATGTCAGTTAGGTTTACGCCGTACTTTTCCAACGCTGAACGCTGGTCTTCTTGTTGCATGTTCTGGTTATTCATCTGGCCCTCCACAGCACTACTGCATTGTGTTTTGCCGGCCTTTGGCCGCGCGCGATGCTCTCTACCCCTTGGTCACCCGCCGCAAAAACTCGGGCACCAGGGCGGTTCATCAGTTCATTGGCCAAAGCTTGCTCGAGGTCTCGAACTCGCTTGGCCAACTCAGCATTCTGGTTTTCAAGTTCCAAAATGCGTCGAATGCCCTCAAGGCTCACGCCTTCGTTTGAAAGGCGGGCAATCTCGCGAAGTTGGGCAACGTTTCGCATGGTGTACCGGCGGGTTTGGCCGCCGGTACGGCTCGGCACCACCAGACCAATTCGGTCGTAGTCGCGCAGAGTCTGTGGGTGCATAGAGGCTAGTTCAGCAGCAACGCCAATCGCAAAGATTGGTGAGTTTTCGTCTAACTGTTCCATTGCATCCCCTACTGTGCAGGTATTCGGCTAGAGCAATCCAGCCCTAGTTAGAAGATCCTCGCGAGGGTCTTCATCTGGCAAGAAGCTGTCAAACTCCTCCAGCGCCTTCTTAGCTTTGTCGCTCACGTGACTTGGCACCGCGATCTCCACGGTTGCCAGCAAGTCGCCCTCGCCTTTGGCTGTGACCACTCCGCGGCCCTTGACTCGCAGGACGCGGCCGTTTGGGGTTCCTGGGGCCACCTTGAGTTTGACTGGATCACCGCCAAGAGTTGGCACCTGAATGGTTGCTCCCAGCACTGCCTCGGCAAAAGTCACCGGTACAGTTACGCGAATGTTCTGACCATCGCGCACAAATACCGGGTGGGGCTTTATGGTCACAGTGATGATTAGGTCACCGGCTGGGCCGCCATTTGGTGAAGGTTGACCCTTACCCGCGATCTTGATCTTCTGGCCATCTTGAACGCCTGCCGGAATCTTGATGCTGGTCGGCTCGCCGTTGTTCTTGAGCTGAAGCTTGATTGTGGTGCCTTTGACGCCATCAATAAAGTCCAGCGTGGTTGAGGTGGTTAGGTCTGAGCCACGTTGTGGCCCAAAACCGCCCCTACCTCCGCCACCAAAAAGGTTGGCAAAAACATCTTCAAAGCCGCCACCGCCAAAGTTGGCACCGCCCGGAAAACCGCCTGGAAAACCGCCTGCCTGGCCACCGGTAAATCTGGCGCCAGAGCCCATGGCTCGCATTTGGTCATACTCGGCACGTTGCTCTTTATCTGAAAGCACCGAGTAGGCCTCGCTGATTTCTTTGAAGCGTGCCTCAGCTTTTGCGTCACCCGGGTTTGTGTCTGGGTGGAATTGTCGCGAAAGCTTGCGGTAAACCTTTTTGAGTTCGGCTTCAGACACGTCTTTAGCTACGCCAAGGACCTTGTAAAAGTCTTTGTCGAACCAATCTTGACTTGCCATGTTTTTGAACCTCTTTTGTAATTTCTTATTCTGCTGGAATGAAAACGGCAACCATTGCTGGCCTTAGCAAACGATCGCCAAGCATGAAGCCTGGCTCAACTACGTCGGCAATTACGTTTTCAGTAACTTCAGGGTTTGGGGTCTGCACCAGAGCGTTGTGTAGCTCCGGGTCAAACTTGTCTCCCTTGGCACCAAACTGGGTTAGACCAAATTTGTCGCCTGCGTTGCGCAACTTAGTAACCACCGCGGCAAACGGTGAGCCCTCAAGATCACCATGTGCCTCTGCACGAGACAAGTCGTCGAGCGCCGGCAGTACCGCACGCAAGACCTCGGCAATTGCTGCGTTTCTGGCTACATCGCGGTCGCGCTCAACGCGTGCCTTGTAGTTCACAAACTCGGCTTGCAAGCGTTGCAGATCAGCTAGCAGTTCAGCCTCTTTCGAGATTGGCCCGGTTGCATCAACTAGGTCAGCAAATTCAGCATCGATCGAGTCAACTGCTGGCTCGCCCGCAGGCGATTCTGATTCAGAAAGTGGCTCCTTTTCTGAATCAGAATCACCGGCAAGGTGAGAGCCATCATTTGGGTTCTGGTCGTCTGACATTACTTCTTTGCCTCGTCGGTCTCGTCGCCCTCGTCCTCAACAACCTCGGCGTCAACAACGTCTTCGCCAGTTGCTTCAGCAGCAGCTTCTTCGCCCTCAGCAGGTGCGGCGGCGTAGATTGCCTCGCCCAGCTTCTGCTGTGATTCGTTTAGCTTCTCCAGCGCGCTCTTTACAGCGTCAATGTCGTCTCCGGCGAGCGCAGTCTTCAGAGCGTCAACGTCGGCCTGAACCGCAGTCTTCACGTCCTCTGGCAACTTCTCGTCGTTCTCCTTGATTAGCTTCTCGATCTGGTAGACCATGCCTTCGGCCTGGTTGCGAGTGTCGGCTTCTTCACGACGCTTCTTGTCTTCAGCAGCGTGCTCTTCACCCTCGCGAACCATGCGCTCAATGTCTTCCTTAGACAGCGATGAACCTCCGGTGATGGTTACAGATGCTTCCTTACCGGTGCCCTTGTCCTTGGCAGATACGTGCACGATACCGTTTGCGTCGATGTCGAAGGTAACTTCAATCTGAGGCACGCCACGTGGTGCTGGGGCAATGCCGGCTAGGTCAAAGTTGCCTAGAGACTTGTTGTCGCGAACGAATTCACGCTCACCCTGGTAAACCTGAATGCTTACCGACGGCTGGTTGTCGTCTGCGGTGGTGAAGGTCTCTGAGCGCTTGGTTGGAATTGCGGTGTTGCGCTCGATCAGCTTGGTCATGATTCCACCCTTGGTCTCGATACCAAGTGACAGTGGGGTCACGTCGATCAGCAGAACGTCCTTGCGCTCACCCTTTAGAACACCAGCCTGTAGCGATGCACCTACGGCAACAACCTCATCTGGGTTTACACCCTTGTTTGGCTCCTTACCGCCGGTCAAGCTCTTTACAAGCTCTGAAACTGCAGGCATACGGGTTGATCCACCTACAAGAACTACGTGGGCAATGTCTGAAACCTTTACGCCGGCTTCCTTGATGACGTCCTCGAATGGCTTCTTGGTGCGAAGCAAAAGGTCTTCGGTCATCTGCTCGAACTGAGCACGGGTTAGGGTCTCGTCTAGGTTGGCAGGGCCGTTCTCGGTTAGAGAGAGGTATGGCAACTGGATGTTTGCCGACATGGACTGAGAAAGCTCTTTCTTGGCCTGCTCGGCAGCTTCCTTCAGACGCTGAAGGGCAATCTTGTCCTTCGATACGTCGACGCCAGTGGTCTCCTTGAACTTCTTAACTAGGTGGTCAACGATTCGCTGGTCCCAGTCGTCTCCACCAAGGCGGTTGTCACCAGAGGTGGCGCGAACCTGAATGGTTGAGAAGCCCTCATCCTTGCCAACTTCTAGCAAGCTAACGTCGAAAGTACCGCCACCAAGGTCAAAGACCAGGATTAGCTCGTCTTCTTTACCCTTGTCTAGACCGTAGGCAAGTGCAGCCGCGGTTGGCTCGTTGATGATGCGCAATACGTTTAGACCGGCAATCTCACCGGCGTCTTTGGTTGCCTGGCGCTCTGCGTCGTTGAAGTATGCAGGAACAGTAATAACTGCGTCGGTTACGGCCTCACCAAGGTAGGTCTCGGCGTCGCGCTTTAGCTTGGCTAGGGTGCGAGCTGAGATTTCTTGTGGGGTGTACTTCTTGCCGTCAACATCAAAGGTCCAGTCGGTACCCATGTGGCGCTTAACTGATGCGATGGTGCGGTCAACGTTGGTTACTGCCTGACGCTTTGCGGTCTCGCCAACTAGTACTTCGCCGTCTTTGGTAAAAGCAACGATCGATGGAGTTGTGCGGAAGCCCTCTGCGTTAGCAATAACGGTTGGTTCGCCACCCTCAAGCACTGAAACTGCGCTGTTGGTGGTACCTAGGTCAATACCTACTGCACGTGCCATTGTTTGTTTCTCCTCTTTTTTGGGCTTTTGGCCCGGTTGTTTACTGAGTTCAGCTCAAACCTGAGCCGATTTGACTCAAGTTTCACACGCAGAGTTTTCGTTGTCAAGCACTCTCAGCAAAATCTAAGTCTTGTTGACTCAAGTTTGTCTGGTCAGCCAAATCTCCATGGGTATTCTCAGCAAAAACTGGCATGCTTAAGGTCATGAAGCGCAGGTTTTTGAAGGTAGCGGCAGGTCTGATTGCCGCATCGTTGCTGGTTGGCGCCTCACCGGCGAGCGCTATCGAGGCCGGCTCTGGCTATGACGTGTCTTACCCGCAGTGCAACAGCACCTTGCCAACAGACGGCGCATTCAACATCGTTGGCATTAACGGCGGTCTGGTCTACACGGGTAACCCTTGCCTAGAAAGCCAAATCACCTGGGCCGGTGGCGCCGCAGCGCACTTTTACATCAACACCGGCAACCTGGGCCCAACCTCTAGTTATTGGCCAGAGGGTCAAACCTCACCCATGAACTGCGATGCCGCTAACCCTGACACCACAGCTTGTGCATTCAACTACGGCTATAACGCGGCCAAAGACTCTTATGAGCGCGCGGCCGCAGCCTATGCACGCCTTGGCATAACGGCTTCACCGGCAGCAACCACCTGGTGGCTAGATGTTGAGACCTCAAACAGCTGGCGCGGCGAGCTTTGGTCAGAGAGCACCCCTGAACTTGTGGGCACCGATGCCACCAGCCGCAACGTAGCCTCTATTGCCGGAGCCGTTCACTACCTACAGTCAAATGCCAAAATCACCAAGCTCGGCGTCTACTCAACCCCTTACCAGTGGGATCTAATCACTGGCTCATCCAAGTTGTTCTCTGACCTAGTTAGCTGGCACGCACTTGGCCAGTCAAACTATGACGCCGCGGCCAAAGCCTGCACCGGGTTCTCTGGGTTCACCGGGGCCCCTGTTGTGATGACTCAGTACATTGACACCTCGCTAAATTTAGACGTCAACGTAACTTGTTCGGCAAAAGTAAAGGTAATTACCAGCCTGAGCAACACGAGCACCGCGAGCGTTAAGCGCTCCAGTTACTTTTACCTAAAAGGCACACTCAAGACCGCAGCCGGAGCAACCATGGCGGGCAAACAGGTTACCTTCAAGCTTGCCGGCAAGACCTACAAGGCCACCACAACCCAGTCTGGCTATGTCTCGGTCAGGGTAAAAGCACCAACCACAGCGGGCAATTTCAAGATCGGCGCTTACTACTGGGGAAACTATTACCTAACATCAGCCAGCGCCTTCAAAACTGTGACGGTGAAGTAGCAAATATCCGCTAGCGTTGCTGAATATGACTTCCAACGCCGAAAGATCAGCTAAACGCGCCACCTTTGCCTGGGCCCTGTGGGACTGGGCCGAGCAGCCTTTCCCAACCCTGATGCAGACCTTTGTGTTTCCGCTCTATCTGGCGGGCGCGGTCGCTGCCAAAGGCACCGACACCGATGCACTTTTGGGAGTTGCCACCGGTCTAGCCGGTTTGGTGGTTGCCATTATGGCACCGGTTTTTGGCCGCAGATCTGATGAGACGGGCAAGCGCAAGTTTTGGCTAATGATCAACACCTACCTACTGGTGGCCATCATGATTGCCGCTTTCTTTGTGGCCCCAAGCCCTGAATACCTGATCTTTGGTTTGGTGCTTTACGGCCTTTGCTCGATCGTCCAAGAGTCAGCATTCATCAACTACTACGCCATGCTTCGTCAGGTTTCAACACCAACCACAATTGGCCGCATCTCGGGCTACGCCTGGGGCTTTGGTTACGCCGGCGGAATCCTGCTGCTTTGCATCTCGCTCTTTGGCTTTATCTTGCCTGAAACCGTGTTCGGCATGGTTTTGGCCGACTCCATGAACGTGCGAATTGTGTTCTTGTTCTCAGCAGTTTGGTTTGCCCTATTTTCTATTCCGCTGTTTCGCAGGGTTCCTGAAATTGCCGCGCAGCCGGGTGCCAACAAGCAGAGCGTTGTCGAATCTTATGTAAAGCTCTGGTCACAGCTCAAGTCACTGCGTCAGCAGGCACCTGAGACTTTCAAGTTCTTGATTTCATCCGCCATTTACCGCGATGGCCTCGCGGGTGTATTTACCTTTGGTGCCGTGCTTGGCTCGCTTGCCTTTGGCTTTAGCCAGACCGAGATCATCCTGTTTGGAATCGCGGCAAACCTCGTGGCCGGCATTGGTGCCGCCATCGGAGGCCGACTTGATGACGTACTGGGTAGCCGAGCAGTGATCATCCTCTCGTTGGTTGGTTTGATTGTTGCCGGAACCGCGGTGTTTGTGTTTGCCGGAGCCGGTGTAATTACCTACTGGATCGGCGGCCTTACTCTTTGCCTATTCGTTGGCCCTGCCCAGGCAGCTAGCCGCACCTTTGTCTCACGCTTTACTCCTGCCGGTCGCGAGGGTGAGGTTTTTGGTCTTTACCAAACCACCGGCCGAGCTGCGTCGTTCTTATCGGGGTTCATGTGGGCAGGTTCAATCACAGTTGCGAGCATGCTGCTTGGTCTTGAAAATGCCACCATCTTTGGCATCATCGGCCTGCTAATTATTTTGGCTGTTGGCCTGGGGCTATTGCTGCGCGTTGACCCAAAGCCAAGCGTCTCCTACTCCAACTAGAGTTGTTCGACATTCTGTAGAATTGCATTATGTCTAAAACCCAGCGGCAACAAGGTGAGCTTGAATCACTGATTCTTAACTGCCTTTGGAACGCTGAGGCACCAATGACCTCAAGCGAGATTCTTGAGTGCGTTAGCCCAGACGGATCGATGGCCCTGACCACAGTGTTAACCGTGCTTTCACGATTGACCGATAAAAACCTGGTTCAACGCGCACAGGGCGAAGGCCGCTCGCTGCTGTTTTCGGCAGCTCAAACCCGGGAACAACACACCGCCGATGCCATGCTCAAGTTAGTTGCCAGCGCCGACAACCCGGCTTTGGCGTTCTCTCACTTTGCTAACGGGCTTAGTGCAGATCAGCTTCGAGCACTGCGCGAATCACTGGGGTAGGCCTTGGGCTCTGCACCAACCCTGCTAATTCCGCTAGCCCTCGAATGGGTGCTGCTAATCACAACGCTGGCGCCAATTGCTTTCACGAATCGGTTTACTTTGCGGCCCCGGCTTGGGCTGGCCGTTTGGTTCAGCTCAATCATCTCGGCAGTGCTGGCCACCGGTCTGGCATTCAGCGTTGCCATTTGGTCCTACTTTGACACCCTGGCCGCGCTCACCTCAAACCAGTTTGCGGGCGCCAAATGGTTTTGGGCTTTGGCAGTCAGCTTTGGCCCTTGGGTGGCCTTGGCGCTCGGGGGAGTCTCACTGGTTCTAATTCAGACCCGACTTGAACCGGCCGTTGAAGCAGCTAGGCAAATTGCCCCGGTCTTGGAATTGGTCAAGCAACCGTTCATGAATTTTCATAATGTGCCGGTTTTTGTAATTGACCTGCCCTTTGCCTATGCGGTGGCCGGGCGCGACCAGGTGATCATTTCAACTTCCCTGCCAAAACTGCTTACCTCCGATGAGTTTGATGCCGTGCTTTGGCATGAGGTGGGGCATGTTCGTGGGCAGCATTTTGCACTCAAGCAATTGGCCAGATTGGTTAGGGCGTTATCGCCTGGCTTTGCCGCCTCAAAAGCTCTGGTGAACGAGGTTGAGAGGCTTTGCGAAATTTCTGCCGACGCCTATGCCTTGAAACACCAAACTGCCCGCACGCTCGAAAGCGCAAGGGCAGCCTTTAACGGTTCAAGTTTCTAATAACTAGAGCGGCTCGTTGCCAACATCGGTGATGTGAAAATTCAGGTGGCTACGAGAAGCGGTTGGGCCACGCTGACCCTGGTAGCGCGACAGGTACTTTTCAGAACCGTACGGAGTCTCACTAGGTGAGCTCAACTGGAAGAAGCACAGCTGACCAACCTTCATGCCTGGCCACAGCTTAATTGGCAGGTTTGAGACGTTGGCCAGTTCAAGAGTGACGTGACCCTTAAAACCCGGGTCAACAAAGCCAGCGGTTGAGTGAGTTAGCAGACCCAGGCGGCCAAGTGAGCTCTTGCCTTCAAGGCGTGCAGCGATGTTGTCTGGCAAAGTGACGTATTCATAGGTTGAGCCCAGAACAAATTCCCCCGGGTGCAAAATGAAAGCCTCGTCGGCAGCTACCTCGACCAAACGGGTCATATCGCTCTGCTCTTCGCGGGGGTCAATGTAGGCGTACTTGTGGTTGTCGAACAATCTGAAGAATCGATCCAGGCGCACATCGATGCTTGAAGGCTGAAGAAGATCTAGATTTAGCGGGTCAAGGCCAACGCGGCCCGCCTCAATTTCTGCGCGGATATCGCGGTCTGACATAAGCATGGTTCTAGATTAGTGGTCGAGGCCAACCTTCTTATAAATGGCCTTCATCCACTTTGGTGCCCACCAGTTGGCCTTGCCAAACAGCTTCATTAGCGCTGGCACCAGCAGGGCGCGCACAATGGTGGCATCAACCAAAATCGCAAAGGCAATACCCAAGCCCAGAGCCTTCATAATCGTGACACCGCTGGTGGCAAATGCACCAAAGCTAAATGCCAAAACCAGGGCTGCTGCGGTAATTATTCGTCCTGAGCGTTGCAAGCCATTCGCCACTGAGTCCTCGGTACTGGCACCGGCATCGTGCTGCTCTTTGATGCGGCTCAGCAAGAAGAGTTCGTAGTCCATCGATAGGCCAAATGCCACCACAGCAATTAGAACCGTCGACGAAGTATCAATGTTGCCGGTGACGTAAAAGTCGCCGACCAGCCAGCGGATGCTGCCGTCAAGAAAACCCCAGGTGATAAATCCAATGGTCGCGCCCAACGAAAGCATGTTCAGTAGAACCGCCTTGATTGGCAACAACACCGATCCGGTGAACAAGAACAGCAGCACCAGGGTCCAGCCCACAATCCAAAGCAGTGCCGTTGGCAGCTGCTCTTCAATTCCACGCTGCGAGTCGGTGTAAATCGCGGCCGATCCGCCCACCATTACGTCATAACCACTGGTGTCAAGGGCCCGAATCTCGTCGGTCAAGTCAACACCTGCACTAGAGCGGGAGTCAATGTCGTGAATGGCAACCACGCGCTGGTAATCACCGTTGGAGTACGAGTCAATGCCAGGACCAAACTGTGGCAGCAACTGCCCCTCGGCGGCAAAACCAACCGATGATCGAACCGAAACAATGTGGTCAAGCTCCGAAAGGTTCAGGATGTATTCCTCGACCTGAGCTTCAGAAGCTCCCTCAAGAACAATCTCGATTGGTGAACCCTCTTTGGCGGTGAACCGGTCGCGAATCACATTGCTCGCAATAGCGGCAGGTTCTGACTGCGGCAAAATTCTGTCATCAACCTGGCCAAACTCGGCATTGACCGAGAGCGAGGCTAGACCGCCAAGCCCCAAAGTTGCCACGAGCATTACGGCAACTGGGCGCTTCATTACAAAGCGGGCAATATTGCCCCAGGCGCCAGACTCTTTTGGTGTTAGGTCGCGCTTGATGATGCGCCACTTGTTTACTCGGTCGCCCATTAAGTTGAGCATCGCTGGCAACGCGATCAAAGCAGCTGCCACCGATAGCAGAACTACGACCACACCACCCAGAGCGAACGACTTGAGAAAGTACTGCGGAAAGAAAAATAGCGAGGCCAAAACGATGGCCACCGTGAGACCTGAGAACAATACGGTTCGTCCGGCCGATTCAACCGTTCGTACCGTTGCATCGGAGACTGATTTTCCTGCAGCCCGTTCTTC
>JBEEOK010000060.1:0-12172 GCA_041191645.1 Actinomycetota bacterium
TAAACGGAATGACTTACAACCGCTTCATCCAGGGCCTTAACCTGGCTGGCATCGAGGTTGACCGTCGTATCCTTGCCGACCTTGCAGTTAACGACGCAAAGACCTTCGCAACCTTGGTTGCGACCGCTAAGGCTGCACTTCCAGCAGACACCTCAGCTCCAAAGGTCAAGTAAGCCAAATTGCTAATCGATCCCAAGGCCAATCAGGTTCGCGGGGTTGCCAAGCTCACTAAGAAAGACGCCCGGTCATCGACCGGGCTCTTTCTGCTTGAGGGGCCTCAGGGTCTCAAAGAAGCACTGGCACGCCCCAAGCTAATCGTCGAGTTGTACGCAACCCAAGACGCAGTTTTGCGCTATCCAGAGCTTTTTGACAAGGCCGAATCTTCACGTATTCGTTTTCATTTGGTCAGTGAGCAGGTCCTAAAAGCTCTAACCGACACCACCACCCCGCAGGGTGTTGTTGCTGTTTGCGAACAGCTTGACGTCACCATCGATGACATCATTGCTGAGCAGCCAAAACTGATTGCGTTCTTGGCCAACATCCGCGACCCTGGTAACGCCGGCACCGTGCTCCGAGCGGCCGATGCAGCGGGTGCTGATGCTGTGATTTTTAGCAGCAACAGTGTGGACGTTTACAACCCAAAAGTTGTTCGCTCGACTACTGGCTCGCTGTTTCACCTGCCGATTGCCATCGACGTGGACATCGATGTGGCAATTGCCAAGTTCAAAGCCGCTGGCATGCAGGTTTTCGCCGCTAATGGCGGAGGACACCTTATTCCAGACCTACCGCCAGAGGTCTTGGCAGCACCCACCGCGTGGGTCTTTGGTAATGAAGCTTGGGGCTTCGAACAGAGCACACTTGACCTGGTTGACAAAGAGGTTGCAGTTCCGCTTTATGGCGCGGCCGAATCTTTGAACCTTGCAACAGCGGCTAGCATCTGCCTCTACGCATCAGCGTTCGCCCAAAATACCCGAGCCTAAGCCTCGAATCGGTAGACTTAGAAGCCTATGTCTGCTGAAAATCCAATCACTCAACAAGCCGTCGACGCCGCTGTGGCCGAGGCGTTGTCTGTCATCACCGCTGCCGCTGATTTGGCGTCTCTAAAGGCTGCCCGCGCCACTGCGGTCGGTGACCAGTCTGCCATTGCCCAACTAAATGCGCAGATGCGTTCAGTCCCGAACGAATTCAAAGCCGCTGCTGGCGCAATGATTGGCCAGGCCAGGGGGCAGCTCAACTCAGCTTTCGCACAAAAAGAGGCCGAGTTCTCCATCCTTGAAGAGCAGGCAAAGTTGGCAGCCGAGGCTGTCGATGTCACTGCCTCTCCAGAGATCTCACGCAGTGGTGCCCGTCACCCACTGAGTCTGCTGCAAGACACCATCGCCGACGTTTTTGTTGGCATGGGTTGGGAAATCGCCGAAGGTCCAGAGATCGAGAGCGAATGGTTCAACTTCGATGCTCTTAACTTTGACGCCGATCACCCGGCTCGAGCCATGCAGGACACTTTCTTCGTTGAACCAGTTGAATCCAACCTGGTTCTTCGCACCCACACCTCACCGGTACAGGTGCGTTCAATGCTTGAGCGTGACTTGCCGCTCTACGTTCTGTGCCCTGGTCGCGTTTTCCGCACCGATGAGCTTGACGCCACTCATACTCCGGTATTCCACCAAGTCGAAGGCCTCGCCATTGACAAGGGCCTGACGATGGCAGATCTTCGCGGCACCCTTGAGCACTTTGCCCGCATCATGTTTGGGCCAGATGCTCAGATTCGTTTGCGACCATCCTTCTTTCCTTTTACCGAGCCATCTGCCGAGCTAGACGTTTGGCACCCTGGGGCCAAGGGAGGTGCCCGCTGGGTTGAGTGGGGTGGCTGCGGCATGGTCAATCCAAATGTCTTGAAGGCTGCCGGTATCGACCCAGAGGAGTACACCGGCTTTGCTTTCGGTATGGGTATCGAAAGAACCCTCATGTTCCGCAACGACGTGCGCGATATGCACGACATGGTTGAAGCCGATGTGCGCTTCAGCGAGCAGTTTGGAGTGTCAATATAATGCGCGTCCCACTTTCCTGGCTAGCCGAGTACGTAGATCTACCCGGAGACGCCACTCCTGATTCAGTTATGGCACAACTCGTTAAGGTTGGTCTCGAAGAAGAGGGCTCGCACTCTTTCGACGTTTCCGGACCAGTTGTAGTTGGTCAAGTTCTAGAGTTCACTCCAGAAGAGCAGTCGAACGGAAAGACCATTCGTTGGTGCCAGGTTCGCGTCGCACCAGAGGGAATGAAAGCTGCCGATGGTGGCCCAGACGTGCGAGGAATTGTCTGCGGAGCCAGCAACTTTGAAGTTGGCGATAAGGTGGTGGTTTGTCTACCGGGCGCAGTTCTTCCGGGCAACTTTGAAATCACACCTCGCAAGACCTACGGCCACGTAAGTGATGGCATGATGGCCTCTGCTCGTGAGCTGAATCTCAGCGACGACCACGCCGGCATCATTCGTCTGCAAACCATGGGCCTAGATCCAAAAGTCGGCACCGATGCCATCGAGGTTCTAAGCCTGAACGAGCAAGCGGCTGAGGTAAACGTAACTCCAGACCGCGGTTACTGCTTTTCAATCCGTGGCATTGCACGTGAGTACTCTCACGCAACTGGCGCAGACTTCCGCGACCCAACCGGCAACGCCCACCCAGAAGCTGGCCATGGTTTTCCATTGACCATCGATGACCAGGCACCAATCCGCGAAAAAATTGGCTCTGAGCGGTTTGTCCTTCGCTCAGTCAAAGGCGTCGATGCCAAGCGCCCTACGCCACCGTGGATGGTGGCAAGGCTCAAGATGGCAGGTATGCGTTCAATCTCGCTGATTGTTGACATCACGAACTACACCATGCTCGAGTTGGGGCAGCCGATTCATGCCTACGATCTAGACAAAATCCAGGGCGGCCTAACCGTTCGTCGCGCAATTCCTGGCGAGACTTTGGTCACGCTCGACGGCAACACTCGTACCCTGCACACCGAAGACCTAGTCATCGCCGATGATTCTGGAGTCATTGGGCTTGCCGGTGTTATGGGTGGTCAAAGCACCGAAGTCACTGCTGAAACCGTGAACGTTTTGATCGAGGCCGCACACTTCGAGTCAATTTCAATTGCTCGTACTGCGCGCAGACATCGCCTTAGCTCCGAGGCCTCCAAGCGTTTCGAAAGGGGAGTGGACACTCAAATCGCTGAGCACGCCGCTGCTCGAGTAGTGCAGCTGCTTGAAGTGCAAGCTCTTGGTACTGCAGACTCGCTGGGTGCTGAGTATCGTTCAAGTCACGCCGTAGCACCGATCTGGTTGCCAGCTGATTTTGCTTCGGCCTTGGTTGGCGTTGAATATTCTCAGGTAGAGATCACCGACACCCTAACTTTGATCGGGTGTGTAGTTGCGGTCGTTGACGGCGGCTATGAGGTCATCCCACCTAGTTGGCGGCCAGACCTTCGCCACAAGACTGACCTCGTCGAAGAGGTTGCTCGTATTAGCGGTTACGACAGAATTCCAACCAGATTGCCAGTTGCCCCGCCGGGGCGCGGCCTAACCGCAAAACAAAAGCACCGTCGTGCGGTAATCAATGCTTTGGCAAACTCAGGTCATGTTGAGGTATTGACCTACCCTTTCCTCTCTGAAGTTCAAAACTCTTGGTTCGCATCAGATGCCAAAGCACCACGCGTTCGGTTGGCCAACGCTCTGCAGAGTGACTTCAGCGAGATGCGCACCAGCATCCTGCCTGGACTCATGGATGCAATGCGTCGAAACCTTTCTCGAGGTCTTACAGACCTAGCCATTTTCGAGGAGGGTTCGGTCTTTATTCCTTCCGCTTCGGTAAAGCCTCCCGTGGCCTTGCCAGTCGGAAATGCACGACCATCAGATGAGCAACTAAAAGAGCTTGCTTCGGTTATCCCAGCGCAACCGCAGGTCATCGCCGGTTTGTTTGCGGGCAATCGTGTGAGTCAGCAGGTCGGCCAACCGGCTGTCGAAGTCTCTTACCAAGATGCAATCCAGGCGGCTCGAATCATAGCCCGCGCCGTTGGTCTTGATCTAAGCGTGGCTCAGGCAAGTCCAGTCGGCTTCCACCCTGGTCGTACTGCCCAGTTGTTTGTGGATGGCTCCGAGGGCAAGGTTGCTGTGGGCTACGCTGGCGAGCTTGATCCAAAGCTGACTGCAGAAAATGACCTTCCGAGGCGTGTGGCTGCATTTGAAATCAACTTAGGCGCTTTGTTCTCAATCGCACCAAAGGTTATTCAAGCCGGTCCCGTCGGTGTTATGCCTGCAGCAACCCAGGATCTATCGGTCTTGGTGCCAGCTGGTATTGCTGCCTCTGATGTCCTAAGTGTTATTCAGGAGGGTGCCGGAGAACTGTTGGAGCGCATCCAACTGACTGATGACTACCGTGGTGCCAATGTACCGGAAGGGCAGAAGTCCCTTACATTTGCATTGAGGTTCCGGGCCAGCGATCGTACTTTGACCCAAGTGGAGGCGTCCGACTCGCGAGACAAGGCCGTTGCACTAGCCGCAGAGCGCTTTGGCGCCACCCTTCGGGCATAAACGTTAGGTAATCATGACTTACTCAGTAGCAGTTGCCGGTGCCAGCGGAAACGTGGGCGGCGAGCTGCTGCGCCTGATTGCCGAGCACCCAAATCTTGAGTTGAAGACTGTCACCGCGAGCAGCATGGTCGGTCAAAAGGTTTCGGCGCTGCACCCCGATGTCACCAAGTTTGCCGATGTCGTTTTTTCAGAGAACAACGCTCAGAAGCTAAGTGGCCATGATGTGGTTTTCCTGGCTCTACCGCACTCCAAATCAGCGGAGGTTGCGGCTTGGCTACAGGACGAGAATTGCCTAATCCTGGATTGCGGCGCGGACTTTCGCCTTGACAGCTCCGAAGACTGGCAAAAGTTTTACGGGGGAGAACACGCCGGCACCTGGACCTATGGCATGCCCGAACTCCTCATCGAAGGTGGCAAGTCTAAGCAGCGAGAAAAACTGCAAACCACTAAGCGAATTGCCGTCCCGGGCTGCAATGTGACAGCAATCACCCTCGGGTTGGCGCCTGCGCTCGCCGAGGGGCTCATCGAGCTGGATGACATTGTTAGCATTTTGACCGTCGGAACCTCAGGCGCTGGCCGTGGTGCCACTGAAAAACTTTTGGCCGAAGAGCCAACGGGGTCTGCTTACGCCTACCAGGTCGGTGGCATTCACCGACACACTCCAGAGATTGAACAGAACCTGTACAAAGCTGCTGGTGCCCGCATTCAAATCTCATTCACTCCGGTGCTTGCCTCTCTAGAGCGCGGAATTTTGGCGGTGAATACGGCAAAACTAAAGCCGGGCGTTCGGCTCGATCAGGTCCTCTCGGCCTATCGGCATGCCTATCAAGGTGAGGCATTCGTGCAGGTACTGCCTGCCGGAGATTTCCCAAAAACCTCAAGCATCATCGGGCAAAACTTGGCAACCATCGGTCTTGCCATCGATGAGCACGCCAACCGACTTATCGCCGTGTGTGCTATCGATAACTTGGTTAAAGGCACCGGTGGTGCCGCGATTCAATCCATGAACATTGCATTGGGATTGCCCGAAGCTACCGGGCTGACCAACATCTCGCTGGCACAAAAAGGAAGCGCTAAATGACCGTTACTACTGCCAAGGGTTTTCTAGCCGCTGGTGTCCACGCTGGTCTCAAGAAATCAGGCAACCTAGACCTTGCCCTGGTGGTCAACGAAGGGCCACTCAATGCTGCCGCAGCTGTTTTTACGACCAACCGCTGTCAGGCCAATCCAATTATCTGGAGCAAGCAGGTAATTGCCGACGGTCAAGTCAGCGCAATCGTTCTCAACTCAGGCGGGGCTAACTGTTACACCGGGTCTCAAGGGTTCCAGACCACCCACGCAACAGCCGAAAAAGTTGCCGAAGTGCTAAACGTTTCTGCCGGTGATGTTCTGGTCTGTTCCACCGGTTTGATCGGTGAGCAGCTAGATCGAGAGAAACTCACCAATGGAGTAGTTGCCGCCCAGGCCGCCCTTTCTCATGAGGCGGGGCCGGTGGCTGCACAGGCAATCATGACCACCGATTCGGTTGCCAAAGTAGCCGAGTTTATCCATGCAGATGGGTGGTCTATTGGCGGAATGGCTAAGGGCGCTGGAATGCTTGCCCCAGGTCTAGCTACCATGCTGGTGGTAATCACCACCGATGCAGTGGTTGACTCTGCCGCACTCGACACAGCCCTTCGAGCAGCTACCCGAATCTCTTTTGACCGCCTTGATTCAGACGGTTGCATGTCTACCAACGACCAAGTCACTTTGATGGCCTCGGGCGCAAGTGGTGTTTCCCCGGCTGCCGCCGATTTCCAGGCAGCGCTGATTGAGGTTTGCATGAGCCTTGCCCTTCAGCTACTGCGTGACGCTGAGGGTTCCAGCCACGACATTGCTATCGAAGTTGTCAACGCTGCCTCTGAGGCAGATGCCGTTGAGGTTGGCCGATCTGTGGCGCGAAACAATCTTTTTAAGGCCGCTATTTACGGTAACGACGCCAACTGGGGTCGAATTTTGGCGGCAGTGGGTGTAACCAGTGCAGCGTTTGACCCATACGACATCGATGTTGACATCAACGGGGTGAGTGTCTCCCGTAAGGGGCAACCTGACCAGCCGCGCGAGCTGGTTGACCTAACGCCACGCGAGGTCTCAATCAAGATTTCCTTGAATGCTGGCCCATATTCAGCCACTATCTACACAAACGACCTAACACACGAATACGTCACAGAGAACAGCGCATACTCCAGCTAATGATTCCTTCAGCTCAGCAAGACCACAACCTCGCGGCAATTAAGGCAGAGACCCTAATTGAGTCTTTGCCATGGCTGCAGGCTTTCCACGGCAAAGTCGTCGTAGTTAAATTCGGTGGTAACGCAATGGTTGATGCAGAGCTCCAACGTGCTTTCGCTCAAGACATGGCCTATCTGCGCTGGGTTGGCATCAAGCCTGTTGTTGTCCACGGTGGAGGGCCTCAGATTTCGGCAAAGCTAGCAGAGCTGGGTATCCACAGTGAATTCCGCGGTGGTTTCCGTGTTACTACCGATGAAACCATCAACGTAGTTCGTGATGTTCTTCGCGAACAGATTTCGGCTGAGTTGGCAGGGCTCATTGAGCAAGCTGGCGCAGAAACAGTGATTATGTCCGGCGAGGATTCAAACCTGTTCCGCGCAGAGAAGACCATTCTGGATTCACCAGATGGCCCTGTTGACATTGGTCTGGTTGGAGAGGTTACTCAGGTAAACCCTCGTATCGTTTTTGAAGCTCTCGATGCTGGGCGGATACCGGTGGTTTCCACCGTTGCACCAACCATTGGCGGTGAGCTCCTGAATGTAAATGCAGACCTCGCTGCGTCATCGCTAGCCGTGGCTCTCGGCGCCGAAAAACTAATGGTGTTGACTGACGTGCCAGGGTTATACAGCGATTGGCCGAATCGAGACTCTTTGGTGTCTGAAATCACTACGGCTGAACTCGAAGACCTTTTACCAAAGCTCGAATCAGGCATGATTCCAAAGATGCAGGCCTGCCTGCGCGCCGTTCAAGGCGGCGTGCCCAGTTCTCACGTTATCGACGGTCGAACTCCGCACAGTATCTTGCTAGAAATTTTCACCGTATCCGGCGTCGGCACAGTAGTGCACCCAAACTAGAACGGAATTAACATGGTTCGCCACTTTCTAAAAGACGATGACATCACCCCATTTGAACAGGCAGAGATTCTTCGTCGTGCGATTGCATTGAAGAGCGCGCCCTATTCCGAAAAGCCTTTTGCTGGGCCACAAACAGTTGCGCTGATCTTCGACAAGACTTCGACCAGAACTCGTGTTTCCTTTGCGGTTGGCGTTACTGATCTCGGAGGAGCACCCCTCATCATCGACAGTCAGTCCAGCCAGATGGGTGGCAAAGAATCCGTTGCTGACACCGCTCGTGTGTTGGGTCGCCAGGTGTCCCAAATTGTTTGGCGTACCTACTCTCACGCCGGTCTCGAAGAGATGGCCGAGTATGCCGGGGTGCCTGTCATCAATTCGCTAAGTGATGATTACCACCCTTGCCAAATCCTTGCCGACCTTATGACCATTCAAGAGCACAAGGGATTCTTGGCAGGTCTAAAAATTGCCTACGTGGGTGATGCCAGCAACAACATGGCTAACAGCTACCTAATCGGTTGCGCCACTGCTGGAATGCACGTGGCCGTTGCTGGCCCGGCAGGTTATTTGCCGCAGGCGGGCGTAGTTGCCCGTGCCGAAACTATCGCTGCTCAAACCGGTGGTTCGGTGGCTGTCCACGGTGAGCCAATTGCTGCAATCACTGATGCTGACGTGGTTGTTACTGACACCTGGATCTCAATGGGGCAAGAGTCTGAAAAAGAGCAACGTCTGCAGGACTTTGCTGGTTACACCATAGATCAGGCACTTTTTGACCGAGCTAAGCCAGATGCAATCTTCATGCATTGCCTGCCTGCTTACCGTGGCTATGAGGTTAGCCCCGAAGTCATCGATGGCCCGCGATCAGTTATCTGGGATGAAGCAGAGAATCGCCTGCACGCCCAGAAGGCTCTCATGGTTTGGCTTGCTGAACAGGCCTAAACGTAAGATTGAACGAATCCGCGCTGCACTGCAGTGCCTATTGAAATAGGAAATTATGAATAGCCAAGCATCTGGTTCCAACGCCCTCTGGGGTAGTCGTTTTGAAGGTGGCCCATCTGATGCGCTGGTGGCTCTAAGCCGTTCAGTGCATTTCGATTGGCGTTTGGCTGGCTATGACATCGCCGGAACTCGCGCACACATCAAGGCACTCCAGTCCGCAGGGTACTTGACAGTGGCTGAGTACGAAAAGCTTGACCGCAGCCTTGTTGAACTCCTGGATCGAGTTCAAAAGGGGAGTTTCGTTGCCAAACCAACCGATGAAGACGTGCACTCAGCTCTCGAGCGTGGGCTCATTGAGATTGCCGGTGTTGAACTTGGTGGCAAGGTTCGAGCGGGCCGCAGTCGAAACGACCAGATTGCAACTTTGATTCGTACCTACCTGCTTGATCAAGCAAATGAGATTTCGCAACTTGTTCTAGAGCTCATTGAAGTGCTGGTTTCACAGGCAGAAGAACACCTGGGTGTTGCCATGCCAGGCCGGACCCACTTCCAACACGCCCAGCCGGTTGCTCTGTCGCACCATCTTTTAGCTCATGCCTGGCCTTTGGTTCGCGACCTTGAGCGTTTGCACGATTGGCGTAAGCGCGCCAACCTCTCACCATACGGAGCGGGGGCGCTTGCAGGTAACACTTTGGGCCTAGACCCAAACCTCGTTGCTCACGAGCTTGGCCTTGCGGCTCCTACACAAAACTCAATCGACGCAACCGCCAGTCGCGACGTCGTGGCTGAATTCGCTTTCATCGCCAGCCTGATTGGCATCAACCTTTCCCGCTTCTCAGAGGAAATCATCATTTGGGCAAGCGCTGAGTTTGACTACGTCAAGTTGCATGACTCTTACTCCACTGGCTCGTCAATCATGCCGCAAAAGAAGAACCCGGACATTGCAGAATTAGCGCGAGGAAAGTCTGGCCGCCTGATTGGTGACCTGACTGGTCTACTAGCAACGCTTAAGGGTTTGCCTTTGGCCTACAACCGCGATCTTCAAGAAGATAAAGAGCCGGTATTCGACATGGTCGACACTTTGACTGTGCTTTTGCCTGCGTTTACCGGAATGGTTGCCACGCTTTCATTCAACCGCAGCCGCCTAGAACAGTTGGCTCCGGCCGGTTTCTCTCTTGCCACGGATGTTGCTGAGTGGTTGGTGAAGAAAAAGGTAGCCTTCCGTGACGCCCACGACATTACCGGTCGCATGGTGTCATTCTGTGAGCAGAACAACCTTGAGCTCCACGAAGTGCCAGATGCAGATATGGCAGCCATCTCGGTGCACCTAACCCCAGATGTGCGCGATGTTCTAACCGTTGGCGGTTCAATCAAAGCCCGCGCTGGCGCCGGCGGCACTGCTCTTCCTAGGGTTCTCGAACAAATTGCCGTGCTGCGCAAAATCGCACCAAAGCGTGAGGCATAACCGTGGCAACTCCAGAATTTCTCAAAACTCAGAGCAATGATTCTTCGTTCACCCACATTCTCGATGAACTCAAGTGGCGTGGGTTGGTGGCACTTTCCACCGATGAATCTGAGCTTCGCGAAGCGCTCACTAAAAAGATCACCTACTACTGCGGTTTTGATCCAACGGCAGCCAGCTTGCACCTAGGCAACTTGGTTCAGTTGCTCACTATGCGCCGCCTGCAGCTTGCGGGCAATAGCCCACTTGCTCTAATCGGCGGTTCCACCGGTTTAGTCGGTGACCCGCGCCCAACAGCTGAGCGCACTTTGAACACCAAAGAGACCGTTGCCGAGTGGGTTGAGAAGTTAGGTAACCAAGCATCTCGCTTCCTGGCTTTCGAAGGTCCAAATGCCGCCAGATTGGTAAACAACCTCGATTGGACTTCGCCGCTCAGTGCTATCGACTTCCTACGGGATGTTGGAAAGTACTTCCGCGTAGGAAAGATGCTTTCAAAAGATGCGGTTTCTGCACGCTTGAATTCCGAGCACGGAATCAGTTACACCGAGTTCAGCTACCAGATTCTGCAGGGGTTCGACTTCCTAGAGTTGTTCCGTCGATATGACTGTGTGTTGCAGACCGGTGGCTCCGACCAGTGGGGAAACCTTACTTCTGGCACCGATCTAATTCACAAGGTGGAGGGCAAGAGTGCCCACATCTTGGCCACCCCGCTAATTACCAATAGTGATGGCAAAAAATTTGGTAAGTCTGAAGGTAACGCAATCTGGCTCGACGCCGAATTGACCAGCCCATACGCGTTCTACCAGTTCTGGTTGAATGTCGAAGACGCAGATGTGATTGATCGACTTAAGGTGTTTACATTCCTAACCCGCACCGAGATCGAAGAACTCGAAGTTCAAACCAAAGAGGCCCCGTATCTTCGCGCCGCTCAAAAGCGCTTGGCTCTAGAGGTCACCACCCTGGTCCACTCAGCTGAGGCCGCCGAGGCTGCGATCGCCGCATCTGCAGCACTTTTCGGCAACGGTGATCTGGCTGCTCTTGATCTTTCAACCCTGGCAGCGGCTATTTCTGAGCTACCAAACACGCAGGCACAATCTGAAACGCCAATTACCGACGCGCTCGTTGCCACTGGTCTAGTCGCATCCATCTCAGCGGGCCGTCGCGCTATCGCTGAGGGCGGGGTCTATCTAAATAACGTCAAAATCACCGATGAAGCAGCTGTTTTGGGTGAATTCCTGCAAAACCAGTACTCCGTATTGCGTCGCGGCAAAAAAACTCTAGCTGGAGTGATTAAGGCTTAAATCCTTATAAACAAAGGCCAAGCGGGCACTTCTCGTTTCGAGGGTGCCCGCTTTTTCGCGCTGTAGACCGGCTAAATGTCCACGAATTTCAAAGAATTTTCGGAAAATTTCTCAAACTGGACCAAAAATGAACAAAAACGACGCGAGGTGCGAAAAGCGCAACCCTTATAAACACTGGGCTGTAGACCCGTTGAAACTAAAAGTGCATCTGGATTTGACATTGTCGTTACCTGCCCGTAATGTTTTACCTGTTGCCGAAACGCCGAGGAAGTTCTGATAAGAACCCCGGATCAAGAGCAACAAATCCTAAACCAGGTCAAAAAGCCTCTTGCAGGCTTTTATTTCTGTGTTTATGATTGAAGACTTCCACTGAAAATCGTTGGCGTGTCAGATTTGACAAGTTAGCAAAAAGTGGTAAGTTAGAGAAGTTGCCTTGGAGGCCAGTAGAAATACAAACCCCCAGGAGCATCCGATCCTTGAGAACTCAACAGCGTGCACAATGTCGATACCAAGAACCTCTTGGTTATCTAGCTTGCTAGATAAGCAGAGAAAATATTGGATTAGACAGATTGTCAGACAATCTATTTAGTCAGATCAAGCTAAAAGCCCCATTTTCCGGGGCTGAAGTAAAAATTTGGTGGTGAGCTTGCTCGTCACCTAAAAAACTTTTACGGAGAGTTTGATCCTGGCTCAGGACGAACGCTGGCGGCGTGCTTAACACATGCAAGTCGAACGATGAAGCTGGAGCTTGCTCCGGTGGATTAGTGGCGAACGGGTG
>JBEEOK010000061.1:0-6672 GCA_041191645.1 Actinomycetota bacterium
ACTTTTTAGGCATTTGCCCTTAATTTACTCACTATTAGCAAAAAAAACGACCGGGCGCCTTGTCTGCAGAGGCAAAAAGATTGAGTCAGAGAATGACAGGTGGTTCGAGGCCAAAATGGCAGCTCCGTTTGCCGGTATGTTCTCCATGCCGCGAACCCATGGCCTAAACAGCACTCGTAATAGAGGGCCAAGAATAAGCGTCTTAAAAATGAAGTACGCCACTGTCTACCCTTCCTCTATAGATTGCCGAGGTATTAGTTTATCGGGAGGCAAGGCTGACGCGGGCCAGGTCAGCTGCGCCAACCACACCGGCATCATTTACAAACTCGGCTGTTACGATCTTTAGCTCCGGTCTAAAGCCTGCCGCCGGCATGTGCTTGCGGTACGCCTCACGAATAGAGCCCAGCAACAACTCACCAGCCGCACTCACACCACCGCCAATGACCACGATCTCGGGGTCAAGAATGGCACTCAGTGATGCAATTGCCTGCCCAGTCCAAGAGCCCACGTCTGCCAAAAGTTTGCAGGCGCCTGGGTCTCCTTCCACGATAGCTTCGTAAACTTGGACTCCAGTCAATTCACCTGCACTGGCGGCCAATTCAGCCAAACGTGCCCCGGCTGGATCACCAGAGGCAACCAATTCGCGTGCTGTTCGTACTAGAGCTGTTCCAGAGGCGTAAGACTCAATGCAGCCAAACTGGCCACAACCGCATTCAACACCATTTGGAACCACGCGCATGTGGCCCAGTTCTCCGGCCACACCAAAACCTCCGCGAAGCATTCGACCATCAACAATGACGGCTCCGCCAACGCCAGTACCCAAGGTCAACATGACCATGTGCTGATGACCCTGACCAGCGCCAAAACGATATTCAGCCCATGCCGCTGCGTTGGCATCGTTTTCAATGATTACCGGGATGTCGAGCTTTGCTTCAATCTCGGTCTTTAGAGGGTAGTTTTTCCAACCAAAATTGGTGCCATAAATTACAGATGACTGCGCGGCATCAATGAAACCGGCCATTGCCACGCCTGCACCTAGGACTTCATGGCCAGTCTTTAGGTCATTTACTACCTCGACCACTGCGTCGACCAAAGCCGAAGGGTCTTCAACTGGTGTTGGAACGCGGGTTTCGCGCACAATCGCGCCGGTTTCATCCACTAATGCACCAGCAATTTTGGTGCCGCCGATGTCAATGCCGATTGAATACATAGCGCCCTCTTTGTTTGCAATAGGCCACTAGCCGGCCATGAATTTTCGCGACAGGAAACCGGAATGGTTTCAATCCCTAAAGTTTAGCCTTGTGCTCGAAAACCAATCACCTAAACACGCACAATCAGAGCCTCAGGGTTAGTAGAGTTATCAAAAGAATCGAGCCTGGAGGGTCAATGAAGACTTACGACATCGCACCACTTGTGATTTCAGATGAATCCGAAAACATTTCAGACTTACTGGCCAATCGTGTGGCTAAAACACCCGAACTTTCTCTGTTTGCCATTGAAAACGCACCTGGCGAGTGGTCAGAGGTTTCAGCAAAAAGCTTCGAAGACTCAGTTAAGGGTCTCGCCAAGGGCCTCATCGCTGCCGGAATCCAACCAGGTCAAGCGGTTGGCATTATGAGCCGCACTCGCTTTGAGTGGTCACTGATCGACTTTGCGCTTTGGTATGTCGGTGCAGTCTCAGTGCCAATCTACGAATCATCAGCACCAAGCCAAATTGAATGGATTCTTTCGGACTCTGACTGCGTGGCTCTTTTTGTTGAGAACGAAGAGCACCGAGCCCGCTACACCGAGATCATGTCCAGCGCTCCCCTATGCCGCCAGGTGTGGAGCATTGAGAAGGGTGACATCGAGGCTCTAACCAAGCAGGGAACCGGAATTTCGGATGGCGACGTAGAGGCGAGACGCAGAATTCCTAAGCTCTCTGATTTGGCCACAATCATTTACACCTCGGGCACCACGGGAAAACCAAAGGGATGTGAACTGACTCACCGAGGCTTTGTCGAGCTGAGCAAAAACGCCACGCTAGAGCTTCCAATGGTGGTAAAGGAAGGCAACAGCACCCTGCTTTTCATTCCTCTGGCTCACGTGTTTGCCCGCTTTATTTCCGTCTTGGCAGTGCACGGCGGTATCAAAGTTGGCCACCAGCCTGATTCCAAGAATGTTGGGCCAGCAATGGCCAGTTTCAGGCCGCACTTTCTTTTGGCGGTGCCGCGTGTATTCGAAAAGGTTTATAACTCAGCCGAACAGAAGGCAGAGGCGGCGGGTAAGGGAAATATTTTCCGTAAGGCAGCCTACACAGCCATCGCGTATTCCAAGGCTCTGGACACCAAATCTGGCCCTAGCCTTGGGCTGAAGATTCAACACAAGCTTTTTGACGTCTTGGTGTACAAGAAATTGCGCGCCGCTATGGGTGGTCGAGTAAGTTACGCGGTCTCAGGTGGAGCCCCACTTGGAGCACGACTTGGTCACTTTTATCGAGCCATCGGTCTGGTAGTCCTAGAAGGCTATGGTCTGACCGAAACTACCGCCCCGGCAATGATTGGCCGCCCTAGTTCTCTGAAGATTGGCAAAGTAGGGCGTGTGCTTCCTGGCACCGGAATCAAAATCGCCGAAGATGGCGAAATCTGGCTGCGGGGAAACAACATCATGCGTGGTTATTGGCGCAACCCTGAGGCAACCGCTGCCACCATGGACGGCGAATGGTTTAAGACCGGCGACATTGGTGAGCTGGATGAAGACGGATTCCTGAGCATCACCGGACGCAAGAAAGAATTGATTGTCACTGCTGGCGGTAAGAATGTTGCACCGGCACCACTTGAGGATCCTTTGCGCGCCAACCCACTGATTGGCCAGGCCATTGTCGTTGGCGACCAGAAGTCTTTTGTTGCTGCTCTGATTTCGCTTGATGCTGAGATGTTGCCGATGTGGCTAGCAAACCACGGGTTGAGCAAGGACCTAACCCTAGCTCAGGCTGCCAAAGAGCCTGCCGTTCTGGCGGAGATCCAAACTGCCGTCGACCGGGTAAATAAGTCAGTTTCTCAGGCGGAATCGATCCGCAAGTTTGTGGTGCTTGGTCAAGAGCTAAGTGAAGACGGCGGACACCTAACCCCGTCCCTCAAGATCAAGCGAGAGTCAGTGCTTCGTGAATTTGCACCAGCAGTAGACGAGATTTACAACTCTGGCCCGGTCACAAAAGAAACTGGCACCGTTTAGCCAACTGGAATTGGTCCTACTTCAAGAACCAATCGGTGGCACGAAGATTTCGCATCGCGAGTTTGCGCTCTTCAGGCTCTAAACGGTCTAGATAAACCAAGCCGTCAAGGTGATCGCACTCGTGTTGCAAGGCCTGGGCCATTAGGCCAGTACCGCTGACTTCAATTTCCTTGCCGTTTAGGTCAAGCCCTTGGACTTTAGCGAATTGCCAGCGTGGTGTTTTGTGCCATAAGTCTGGAACCGAGAGACACCCCTCGTCTAGCAATATCTTCTCGCCACTCAGTTCAGTGATGACCGGGTTGATAACAAAACCCACTTCACCGTGAACGTTATAGCTGAATGCTCTGAGGTTCACCCCGATTTGAGGTGCGGCAACACCGGCACGCCCAGGCAATTTTGTGGTGTCGAGCAAGTCCTCAATCAGCGAACGGGTTTTTGCGTCGAATAGCGCGATTGGGTCAGAGACGGTTTTTAAAACAGGGTCGCCCAAAAGGCGAATTTCACGTACGGCCATTTAGTTTGGGCTGGTAAGCGAGTCAACCACTAGAGCGGCCAGCTCACGAGCAGCGTCGCGGGTGCCCTTTTTGAGGTCGGCAAACTTGATAACCGAACCCGCAGCCAAAGCTGGGTCGTAAGGAATACGCACTACTGCGCGAACACGAGTCTTGAAGTGCTGTTCGATCTCATCAAGCTTGACCAACTGAGTTGCCTGTGTAGCAGTGTTTAGAGCCACAATCGAGTTGCGAACTAGGTCGCCGTAACCATTGGCCTCAAGCCAGGTCAGGGTTTCAGACGCCAAGCGAGCTTCATCGACTGAACCGCCAGAGACAATTACCAAACCGTTTGCTCGCTGCAGAGTTGGGCGCATTACCGAGTGAACGATACCGGTACCACAGTCGGTAAGCACGATTGAGTAGTAACGAGCAGCCATATCAGCGACCACGTTGTAGTCACCCTCATCAAACGCTTCTGAAAGCATTGGGTCTGAGTCAGAAGCCAAAACGTCAAGGCGAGTAACATCGCGAGAGACCATGGTCGAGAAGTCAGTAAAACCGTCTACTGCAGCAGCGCGGTTCACCACATCGCGAACAGTAAATCTGGTTGATTTGCTAACGCGCTCAGCCAGAGTACCGCGGTCAGGGTTGGCATCAATTGCAATGATGCGGTCCTCGCGTGAAAGTGCCAGTGCCATTCCCAAAAGGGTACTGACAGTGGTCTTTCCTACGCCGCCCTTACGGGTCAAAACCGGCACAAAGCGGGCTCCACCCTCTAGTGGCGCGCCAATTCGAAGGTCAACTGCCTTGCGCTCGCGAACCGCTAGCGGGTCACCCAAGTTGATGGTCTTCAGGCTCAAAAAGTATAGGAAACGGCGGAAACCTGCCTCAGGCGCTGGTCGGTTGCGAGCACTGGCGTCGAGCAAACGGTCGGCGGTAAGCATGGCAGCTGGCTCTGGCTGATCGAAAGCCTCTCCACGCAGGCTGTCACGTCGTGAGTAGTTTGAACGACGGGTGGCGTTTGGGTCGGCGACTTCAACCTCGCGGGTAAAGCGCGGCTCTTCGGCAACGATTTCGATAGATGATGTGCTTGGCGAAACGTCAATCGAACCAGCATCAACTGCAACCTCGGCAAGCGAGTGTGAGCGGATGATTGAGTCGTCTACTGCCGGTCGTGGCGCTAGAAAGTCACTCTGACCGTCTTCAGGCTTCTTTTCCCAAATTGACACTGTGAACTCCTATTTTTTGGTCAGCGCAAACGAACCTAAGCGCCTTGTTAGTCTAACGAGTCGAACGGATTTGAGACAGATTTACTCTGGCTCAACCACCAGAATGAGGTCTCCGGCATCTACGGATTGGGTCTTTGAGACAGCCAAACGCTTGACTACTCCACCAACGCTCGCCGTGATTGTGGCCTCCATCTTCATGGCTTCGATAGTTGCCACTGGCTGACCAACTTCAACGTGAGTGCCCTCAACGATTGCCAAGGTAACCACACCGGCAAATGGGGCGGCTACGTGTCCCAAGTTAGCCGAGTCGGCCTTCTCCGCCTGAACGGTATCAACAGCAACCTTGCGGTCACGAATGTTGATTGGGCGCAGCTGACCGTTGAGGGTAGCCATGACAGTTCGGTAACCCTTGGCATCAGGAGTGCCAATGGCTTCGAGTCCTACATAAATCTGAACACCGCGGCTAATTTCAACCACGTGCTCTTCGCCAGCTACCAAACCGTACAGATAGTCCACGGTGTCAATTTGGTCAAGGTTGCCAAAGGTCTCCTGTGACTTCAAGAACTCAGCAGTCGGGGCTGGGAACAGCAAACGGTTCAAAGTCGCGCGGCGAACGGCAGCGTCTTGCCCTTGCAAAGCGGCAAGATCGGTTTCGTTTACCGGAGTAATTCCAAACTTGAGGTTCTTGCCCTGGAGCACCTTGGTACGGAAAGGCTCTGGCCAACCGCCCGGTAGGTCGCCGAGCTCGCCAGCCATGAATCCAACAACCGAGTCTGGAACGTCGTAGTTTTGCGGGTTGGCTGCGAAATCAGCTGGATCCGCGTTTACTGCCACTAGGTGCAACGCAAGGTCACCAACCACTTTTGAGGACGGGGTCACCTTGGTTGGTCGGCCAAGAATTTCGTTCGCCGCGGCGTACATGTTCTCAACCTTCTCGAACTGGTCACCCAAGCCCAAGGCAATCGCCTGCTGGCGAAGGTTAGACAACTGGCCACCAGGAATTTCGTGGTGGTACACACGACCGGTTGGGCCTGGCAGTCCAGACTCAAATGGTGCGTACACCTTGCGCACGGCCTCCCAGTATGGCTCAAGTTCGGCCACTGCAGACAATGGAATTCCGCTGTCCTGGCTGGTGTGCGCCAATGCGGCAACCAAAGCCGAGGCCGACGGCTGGCTGGTTGTGCCTGCCATAGGGGCCGAAGCCACGTCAACTGCGTCAACACCGGCATTAATTGCGGCCATTAGGGTCGCCAGCTGGCCGCCAGCGGTGTCGTGGGTGTGCAGGTGAACCGGAAGGTCAAAGCGCTCTCGCAATGCCTTGACAAGCTTCTCAGCAGCGGCTGGTCGCAATAGGCCTGCCATGTCCTTGATGGCAATAATGTGAGCACCAGCAGCAACAATTTGCTCAGCAAGGTTTAGGTAGTAGTCCAGAGTGTAAAGCTTCTCTTCTGGATCAAGCAGGTCAGCGGTATAGCAAAGCACTACCTCTGCGACAGCTGTCTTGGTCCTAAGAACGGCATCGATAGCCGGCTTCATTTGGTCTACATCGTTCAAGGCGTCAAAGATACGGAAAATATCGACACCTGTCGCTGCGGCCTCAGCGACAAAAGCATCGGTTACCTCAGTTGGATACGGGGTGTAACCCACGGTGTTGCGACCACGTAGCAGCATCTGAATGCAAAGGTTCGGCATTGCGGCACGAAGGGCGGCTAGACGCTCCCATGGGTCTTCTCCGA
>JBEEOK010000062.1:0-60884 GCA_041191645.1 Actinomycetota bacterium
ACCTGTTCGGCTTCTTCTTGGTTTACACCGCGGTCATGCTCATTTGGGATACCTTCCACGAGGCCAAAGAAGACAAGGTTCCGGGTGGTTTCCTCATGGGCTTGGTGCGCAAGCGCTTTGCCACCGTCGACGACTTCCACGGTTCAAAGCTCACGGTCAAAATTGAAGGCAAGCGCTACCTAACACCTCTACTTTTGGTGATGATCTCAATTGGCAGCACTGACGTTCTTTTTGCACTCGATTCGATTCCAGCCGTTTATGGTTTGACCGATGAGGCATACATTGTGTTTACTGCCAACGCTTTTGCACTCCTCGGTCTTCGCCAGTTGTACTTCTTGCTGAGCGGCCTGATGGAACGCCTAAAGTACCTGGGCATCGGCCTGTCGATCATTCTGGCCTGGATTGGTGTCAAGCTGGTGCTTCACGCGATGCACGAAAACGAATTGCCATTCGTGAATGGCGGCAAGCACATTGAGTGGGCTCCTGACATCAGCACCGAGCTTTCACTTGGAGTGATTCTTGTAACACTGGTCGTGACTACCGCGTTGAGCTTGTTTGTTACTCGCGAAAAGAAAGCAAAGATTTAGCCAAATTCGTCTGGGTTTAGGCCGGTGCGCGCACCGGTATTCAGGTTGGCGATCTCTGCCATCTCTGATTCGGTGAGCTCAAAGTCAAAGACTGAGATGTTCTCAACCAGACGCTCTGGATTTGTGGTTTTCGGAATTACCAAAGTACCCAACTGCAGGTGCCATCTGAGAATCACCTGAGCCACGGATTTGTTGTGTGCTCGAGAAATCTTGGCAAGAGTCTGATCCTCTGCGTATCTGCCGCGACCAAGCGGCGCCCAAGCTTCAGTAGCAATACCGTGGTTGGCATTGAACGTTCTGACGGTCGGCTGCTGAAACGATGGGTGCAACTCAACTTGGTTGAGTGCCGGCATCGTTCCGCCCAAAGCAATCAGGCTCTCGAGGTGGCTCGGTTGAAAATTGGAGACGCCGATGCCGCGAACTAGTCCGCTGCGCAGATAATCCTCAAATACCTGCCAGGTTTCTAAAAACAAATCTTGAGTTGGGCATGGCCAGTGAATCAACAGCATGTCCACGTATCCAAGATTCAGCCGCTCAAGACTTTCCTCAATCGCAGCTGGTGTCTCGCTGCGCCCCTGACGGTCATTCCAAATTTTGGTTGTGACAAAGATCTCTTCGCGGGCAATGCCAGATTCACGAATGCCCTGGCCAACCTCTTGCTCATTTCCGTATAGCGCCGCGGTATCGATTCGGCGGTAACCAGTGGCAATCGCCTCACCAATTAGATCAACGGCTGCGGCCTGAGCCACTTTATAAACGCCAAGCCCCAACTGAGGAATCACCTGACCGTTGTTTAGCGTGATTTGGTTCATTTGACTGATATCAAATGGCATTAGTTGCTCCATGGGCTAAAGATTGGGTTCCATTCTTCGATTACGCGTTCACCAATAAAGCCCGCAATATCAAAAGGGTCGAGGTCTAGCAGCGCCGCCAATTCATCGACTGATTCGGCAGTCCAGATTAGAAGCGCCCCAGGGGTGTTGACCTTTGGGCCGCTAGCCAGCAGTTGGCCACTCTCAAATCTTGCGGCTAGCCATTCACGGTGCAGTGGGCGCACCTCGGCAAGTTGCTCAGGCGAGGCTGAATAGAAGTATGTGACGGCAAAAATAGGCATGGATAAAGCCTAAATCCAGCTTGGCAACCACATGTGAACACGCCAGTAATCATAGGGAATTAGCGTTCCATTCCAGATTGGCAAAAAGAACAATGTCAGGGCAAACGCTGCAATTAGGTAAATCACAAAACCGGCTTTGATTTTCCTTGCCACCTCTGGTTCAGCCCCTCGAATGTATATCTGAACTACATAAACCAGCGCCAGAATCATCCATGGCAAAAATGAAATTGCGTAGAACTGAAACATGGTGCGCTTCATTAGGAAAAGCCAAGGAACGTACCCGGCTACGATGCCCAGCAGAATTAAGCCCGAGGTGCGGTCTTTCATTCTGATGAACCAAACCAGCACAAAGAAAATGGCCAGAGCAGCCGGCCACCAAATAAAGGGATTGCCAAGCGCAGTTACAGCTACCGAGCAATTTTCGACCGCTGTGCACCCTTCAGTGCCACTGTCGACACCCTCGTAGAAGAAGCTAGTCGGCCTGAGTGCAAATAGCCACGTTAGCGGGTTAGAAGCGTAGGAGTGTGGCGTCGAGAGCCCAACATGGAAGCCGTAAGCGTTCTCGTGATAGGCAATTAGCGATTCAAACCAGGTGGGTGCATATTGCCGCTGGTAGCCGTCTGATCCTAAAATCCAACCGCTCCAGCTAAGCAGGTAAACCAGGGCGGCGCCGGGTGCCATCAAAGCGAAGACTCGTGAACCTTGGCTAAGTGATGCTGACAACCAAGCAGCACCCTCTGATCTGCGTCTGCGCTCTAGCGCCTCGCTGATTACCACCCATAGACCAAACGCTATTGCGAAGTACAAACCGGACCATTTGACCGCTGTGGCCGCGCCTAAGAAAACTCCGGCCCAGACTAACCACGAGCGTCGCCAACTTAACCGGCCTACGTCTCGAGTTTGCAGATCGAGAAGCACACAGTAGAAGGCCAGCAATACAAAGAAAGCCAAAACGTTGTCGAGAAGTGCTGTTCTAGATAAGACAATGGCTTGCCCGTCTATCGCCAAAAGGAAAGCACTGGCCACTGCCCAGAAGTTTGAACGGAATAAAAGCTTGGCAACTAAGTACAATACGTAGACCATAGCAATGCCCAAAACAGCAACCGAAATTCGCCAAGAAGCCGGGTTTTCTGGCCCGAAAAGCCACATGCCGAATCCAATGATCCACTTACCCAGCGGCGGGTGAACCACAAAGCTTGGGTCCGCCAAATAGCTGTCTACCTGCCCCGCTTCGAATGCGGCATTAGGGTCAGTTGGCCAAGATCTTTCAGCACCGGTGTTCCAAAGTGTCCACGCGTCTTTTACGTAGTAAGTTTCGTCAAAAACCAGCTTCTTCGGGAAGCCTAGATTCCAAAGCCTAAGTGCTGCGGCAAGTGCCAAAACTGCCCAAATGGCCCAGCGGTCAAACGCGGCAACCAGTTTTTGGTTTAGCCCAATGCGGTTTAGTAAAGCAATCACAGGCCCAATGCTAGACAATAGAGCGTGCTCATTCTTGCTGCGACCCCCATCGGAAATCTTGCCGATGCTTCACCACGCCTGATCGAAAATCTTCGAGAGAGCAGGTACATTGCCGCTGAAGACACCCGCAGCCTCCTCAAATTGGCCAATTCGCTGGGCGTCAAGCTAAATGCCAGATTGTTCAGCCTGCATGAACACAATGAAGGTGACCGAATTGAGACCATTTTGCAGATTGCTCAAGACGAGCAGGTCCTAGTGGTCAGTGATGCTGGAATGCCCACGGTTAGCGATCCCGGATTCTTACTGGTGCGCGCGGCAGTCGCAGCCGGCATCGATATTTCTGTCATTCCAGGGCCTTCAGCTGTTCTGAGTGCGCTAGCCGTATCGGGGTTGCCAACCGACAGGTTTAGTTTCGAGGGTTTTCTGCCGCGCAAACAGGGTGAGCGTCGAAAGGCGTTCATGGCGCTGGCCCGCGAACCGCGCACGATGGTCTTTTTTGAATCCCCCCACCGCATCTTGGAGTCTCTGGAGGATGCCGCTCTTGAGCTTGGCGGTGAACGTTTGGCTAGCGTCTCTCGTGAGCTAACCAAAAAATTTGAGCACACCGAGCGCGGAACGCTTTTGGACCTTATCGCCTGGGCCAAATCAGAACCCCGCGGTGAGATGGTCTTGGTTATTGCCGGTGCCGAGGTGGTTGAGGCTAAGCCTCAAGACTTGGTCGAGCAAGTGCTGGCTCTAACTGCCGAAGGGGTCAAGTTAAAAGAAGCGGTTGCTGAAATTGCCAGCGCTGCCGGAGCCAGCAAGAGCGAGCTTTACCAATTGGTCTTAGAGCAGCGCAAAGCCACGAAAAACTGACCCCGCACCTCGGTTAAGATGGAAACCATGCCAAATACCAACGGAAAGTCGTTTTATGTCACGACTCCGATCTTCTATGTAAACGACGCACCTCACATTGGCCACGCCTACACTGAGGTTGCCTCTGACGTTTTGGCACGCTGGCACCGTCAGCGCGGTGAGCAGTCATTCTTGCTTACCGGAACCGATGAGCATGGTGAGAAAATTCTGCGGACCGCTGCGGCAAACAAAACCACACCCCAAGATTGGGCTGACAAGCTGGTTGAAGAGTCTTGGCTGCCGCTACTTGAAACCATCGACATTGACAATCAAGACTTTATTCGCACCACGGAGCCACGCCACGAGCAGGCTGTTCAAAAGTTCTTGCAGCACCTGTACGACACCGGTTTTATTTACCGTGGCTCCTACGAAGGAAATTACTGCGTAGGTTGCGAAGAGTACAAAACCGAAGCTGACATTCTCGAAGGCGAAGGGGCTTTTGCTGGCCAGGCGGTTTGCGCTATTCACTCAAAGCCGGTTGAAAAGCTTCAGGAGACCAACTACTTCTTTAAGCTCAGTGAATTTGAAGACAGATTGCTAGAGCACTTTGAGCAGAACCCAACCTTCATTCAGCCAGACTCAGCTCGCAACGAAGTGGTGTCATTTGTGCGCCGCGGTCTTGAAGATCTTTCAATCTCGCGCTCAAAGGAGAAGTTTGACTGGGGTATCGACATTCCTTGGGATGACAGCCACATCACTTACGTTTGGTTTGATGCGCTCCTGAACTACATCACCGCTATCGGTTATGGCGATGACTCGGCCGAGGCTCAGGCTAAGTTTGCTGCTCTATGGCCGGCAAGCGTGCAGGTAGTCGGAAAAGACATCCTGCGTTTCCACGCAGTAATTTGGCCAGCTATGTTGATGGCAGCTGGGCTTGAACCTGCCAAGCAGATCTTCGGTCACGGCTGGTTGCTGGTTGGTGGCGAGAAGATGTCCAAGTCAAAGCTCACCGGTATTGCGCCAAGTCAGATCACCGATACTTTTGGTTCCGACGCTTTCCGCTATTACTTCATGAAGGCCATCGCTTTTGGGCAAGACGGCTCATTCTCTTGGGAAGACCTCTCGGCTCGCTACCAGGCTGAGCTGGCAAACGGTTTTGGAAACCTTGCCTCACGAGCCATCGCGATGATTCACAAGTACTTCGATGGCGTTTTGCCAGAGGTTGCCGAGTTCACTGAGGCCGACCTAAATGTGCAGAAGGTTGCCGCCGATGCGGTAGACAATGCTAACCGAGCGATCGATGGAGTCGCTATTCACGACGCAATTGCCGCAATCTGGACTCTAGTTGATGAGCTAAATAACTACATCACAGTTCAGGAGCCTTGGGTTTTGGCCAAGGATGAGGCTAACAGGGCTCGTTTGGGAACTGTTCTGAACACCACTGCCGAAGGCCTTCGAGTGTTGGCAACGCTGCTCAACCCAATCACGCCAAAGGCCACTGCCAAGCTGTGGTCTGCCCTAAATACCGGTCTGGGTGAACTTTCAGTTCAGGCACTTGATAAGGCTGCCAACTGGGGTCAGCTTAAGCCTGGCAGTATCTTGGCGGCTCTAGAACCACTGTTCCCTCGCATCGAGTCAGACCCAACCGCAGAATCGAAGTAGCAGTGGCCGAGCAGCAGTTCGTGCGAAGTTCTAAAGCCGGAAAACCAGACTCAGAAACAAAAAAGTCGGAGCGCAAGGCGCCTAGTTTTCCGCCGAATCCGGAACCACTGCCAATTGCCGTCTATGACAACCACTGTCATTTGGAATTTGAGTTCGATGAAGAGCTTGGCGTGATGCCTTGGGAAGAGAACCTCGAGCGGGCTGTATCGGCAGGCGTAAAGGGCGTCGTTCAGGTGGGCGTCACGCTAGAAAGCTCTGTGTGGTGCGCTGAGATGGCCGCCAAAGACCCGCGTATTTTGGCTGCAGTGGCTCTGCACCCAAACGAAGCCCCGCTATACGCAACTACTGAAAACTTGAATGCCGCAATCGCTGAAATTGCAGAATTGGCAAAACAGCCAAGGGTTCGTGCAATCGGTGAAACGGGTTTGGATTTCTTCAGAACTGAAGGCGCCAACGAAATAGCGCTTCAGAAACTTAGTTTCGAAGAACACATTCGCATTGCCAAAGAAAATGACATAGCCCTAATGATTCACGACCGTGACGCACACGACGAGGTAGTGGCCACGCTCAAGCGGGTTGGGGCGCCAGACAAAGTGGTCTTTCACTGTTACTCAGGTGACACCGACCTTGCCGAAATCTGCATCGAAAACGGCTGGTACATGTCTTTTGCCGGCAACATCACCATTAAGCGAAACCAGCATCTGCGAGACTCACTGGCAATGGCGCCTGCAGGGTTGATTCTGGTTGAGACCGATGCGCCATTCTTGGCGCCTGAGCCTTATCGTGGCCGACCAAATGCACCGTACCTCGTGCCAATTACAGTTAGAAAAATGGCAGAGGTTAGAGGTCAAGAGCTTGAAGATCTGTGTTCTCAGCTTGCGCTAAACACTGAGGCGGTTTACGGATCATGGTCGGAGGGGCACTAATGGTTGATTTGCTCGGTGGAGTAGATGTCCGAGAGTTGGCCGCGCGCCTTGATGTAACTCCAACCAAAAAGTTGGGGCAGAACTTTGTGACAGACCCAAACACCATTCGCCGTATCGTGACTGCGGCTAAGTTGGACGGCACAGAGTGCGTGGTTGAAATCGGCCCTGGTCTAGGTTCCTTGACACTCGGCCTCCTTGAGGTTGCCAAGAAAGTAGTCGCTGTCGAGATTGATCCAAAAATGGCTGCCGAGCTTGAAGCAACGATTGCCAAGCGAGCGCCCGGAACCGACTTCACTTTGGTGAGAAATGACGCACTCAAAGTTGTTGAGCTTCCGGCTGAACCAGATGCCTTGGTCGCTAACTTGCCCTACAACATTTCGGTGCCAGTGCTGCTGCACTTCCTTGAGCAGTTCGTTTCAATCCAAAAGGGACTGGTGTTGGTTCAGGCTGAGGTGGCGCACCGCCTTGCGGCAACTCCAGGCTCAAAGATTTACGGCGTCCCGAGCGTGAAGCTGGCTTGGTATGCCGATTCTTATTTGGCTGGGAATGTGGGCCGAAACATCTTCTGGCCGGTTCCAAACGTTGATTCCGCCCTGGTTTACTTTGCTAAGCGTGCCGAACCGCTGGGTGATGATGCGCTGAGGCAAGCGACTTTTGAGGTTGCTGATGCCGCATTTGGTCAGCGCCGCAAGACCCTGCGCCAGGCGCTAGCGGTTTGGGCCGGGTCTGCAGCTGAGGCAGAGAGAGTTTTGGTTTCCGCCGGGGTTAGCCCGCAGGCCCGGGGTGAAGAACTCGATGTCCACCAATTCTTGGCGATTGCAAAGGCTCGATGATGGCGCTTTCATTCAAGGTTGAAGAAACTTTCAACGTAGAACTACAAAGAATCTTCACAGTACTAAACGATGTTTCGTCCTGGGCAGTTTTTGATCGTCCTCGTGTGCTGGGCACTAAAAATGGGCAGATCACACTGGCTTTTGAAGACCGCACCAGGGCGCTAATCAGTTTTGACCTTGAGTCAGGTGCTGTCAAAGTTCGAGTGGTTCACGAACTTGTGCCGGACATTGACGGCATAAAACCGCGGGAGCAATACTGGCGTGAGGTTTTTGCTGGCGTTCACCGACGTTTGGATGTTGCGTGAACCACTCAGTAACTGCCGAGGCGCCAGGAAAAATCAACCTCTATTTTGAGGTTGGCTCGTTGCAGGCAGACGGCTATCACGAGGTTGCCAGTGTGTATTTGGCCTTGGCTTTGAGAGAGCGGGTGACTGTTACCACTTCCGATCAATGGTCTGTAGAGGTTTCGGGTTCGCTTAGCGACAGTCACCTTTCTGCAGTGCCTACTGGAGAGGAAAACTTGGTAGTGCAGGCGGCCAAGTTGGTTGCTGCTGGGGCGGGCCTGGAGGTTGCGCACCCGCTTCATTTTGCCATTGATAAATCTGTGCCGGTTGCCGGTGGTATGGGTGGCGGTTCAGCCGATGCTGCGGCAGCTTTTTCTGCTGCTAATGCCCTCTACTGCACCGGTCTTAGCGATTCAGATTTGGCTGTTGCAGCCGCAAACTTAGGTGCAGATGTGCCATTCGCGCTAATGGGCGGAGCCGCAATCGGCACTGGCCGAGGCGACCTGCTGATACCAATCGATGATGTGCACCAAACGCACTGGGTGTTGGTCGCCAATCATGGCGGGCTGAGCACGCCGTCGGTGTATCAAAAACTCGATCAGCTGAGGTTAGGTCGCGGTCAAAGCCCCGAGGCGATGCCCCACCCGGAGGTACCAGCAGCATTGATTCAGGCGCTTCGTGAAGGCAACCCGCACGCATTGGCGGGTTACCTGAGGAATGACCTGCAGGAGTGCGCAATTATGGCAAAACCTGAGTTGGCCGAAACGATTCGTGCTGGCCTTGAAGCCGGAGCTCTGGCAGGAATGGTGTCTGGCTCTGGCCCAACCGTGGCACTTCTGGCGGAATCGGCAGCTGCCGCTGAGGCAATTGCCAACCGCCTTTCGATACTGGGCTTTGACGCTCTGCCAACCTTTGGCCCAACACCGGGCGCAACCATTGAGGTTAACTAATGGCGCACTTGCTCGGAGCCGAGTCGGTCACGCTAGAGTTTCCGACCAAAAAAGTTTTTGATGACATCACAGTGGGTGTAAACGAGGGTGACCGTATTGGCATCGTTGGCCGAAACGGTGACGGCAAATCCACACTGCTGAAGCTATTGGCAAAACGAATGCAGCCAGATGATGGCCGCATTACCCATCGAAATGACATGACGTTTGGGCTTCTTGATCAAGCAGATGTCATCGATCCAGGGCAAACTATTGGCCAAGCTGTGGTTGGCGACACTCCAGAACACGAGTGGGCAGGCGATCCAAAGATTCGCGATGTTATCGCTGGCCTGTTGAACGACCTGGATTGGCAGCAGCAGGTTGGTGCGCTTTCTGGTGGCCAACGCCGACGGGTTGCCTTGGCCAAGCTTTTGGTTCAAGACCTAGACATTGTGATGCTTGATGAGCCAACAAACCACCTTGACATTGAAGGTGTTGCTTGGCTAGCGCGGCATCTCAAGACGCGTTGGTCAACAAACAGCGGTGGCTTGCTTGTGGTCACCCACGACCGTTGGTTTCTCGATGAGGTTTGCAACATCACCTGGGAGGTTCACGACGGGGTAATTGAGCCCTTTGAAGGCGGTTACGCGGCCTACATTTTGCAGCGAAATGAGCGCGATCGAAGTGCAGCTGCGTCTGAATCAAGGCGCCAGAACCTCATGCGTAAAGAGCTGGCTTGGCTGCGCCGCGGGGCTCCGGCCAGAACATCAAAACCAAAATTCCGGATGGATGCAGCGGCAGAGTTAATCGCCAACGAGCCTGAACCTCGTGACCGTGTAGCTCTTTCTAAGTTGGCAACGGCCCGCTTGGGTAAGGATGTTCTGGATGTAGAAAACCTCTCGTACTCGATTGATGGGCGAGAGTTGCTGCATGATGTCACCTGGCGTCTTGGCCCAGGTGATCGCGTGGGTTTGGTTGGTGTCAATGGTGCCGGAAAAACCACTTTGCTCAACCTTATTCGGGGCAGTCTAGAGCCAACCGCCGGCCGCATTAAGCGCGGAAAAACAGTAAAGATTGCCACCCTGACTCAAGATGTTCGTGAGCTTGATGAGTTTCATGGTGAGCGAATCTTCAGCCTGATTGCCCGCGAAAAATCATTCTTTGTGGTCGACAAAAAAGAAGTGGGCATTGGTCAACTTGTTGAGCAGTTGGGCTTCACTCAAGCCCAGCTACAGACGCCCATCGAAGATCTCTCAGGTGGTCAGCGCCGCCGTCTGCAGTTCTTGAGACTGCTATTCGGTGAGCCAAATGTCTTGATTCTTGATGAGCCAACCAACGACCTTGACACCGACATCTTGGCAGCGATGGAAGACCTGCTTGATGGCTGGCCCGGCACGCTGATCGTGGTTAGCCACGACCGCTATTTGCTTGAACGGGTAACTGATCAGCAGTACGCGCTTTTGGGTGACGGAAACCTGCGCCACCTAACCGGTGGAGTCGACCAATATCTAGAGCTTCGAAAACACTCCCTCGGAATTACAAAAATTGGCGCAGCGCCGCAAAACCAGGTCGCTAAGTCGGCTGCATCAGGTGTAAACACCAAGCTCTCATCTAATTCGGCGCTGACCGGCGCTCAAATTCGAGAAGCAGAGAAAAACCTGTCTCGAATTGAACGAGCTCTTGAAAAACTGGCTGTCGATGAAACCAAACTGCATGCTCAAATGGCTGCCCACGATCAAAGTGACTATGCCGGTTTGGCAACGTTTGTAGCTCAGCAGACTGATCTGAACAACAAACGTGACGAACTCGAGCTCGAATGGCTCGAAACTTCGGAGTTACTTCAATAGAAATTGCACCAGCGCCCGCTCTTATCTGGCAGACTTAAGGGGTAGGCCAAAAAGCCTACGGATCCCCCATGGTGTAATGGCAACACTCCGCCCTTTGGAGGCGGCTTTCTTGGTTCGAGTCCAGGTGGGGGAGCGCAGCAGAAGTTGAACAGGAGCAAAATGAGTGAGCAGCGACTTGCCGTCATAGTTTTGGCAGCCGGTTCTGGAACTCGTATGCGTTCATCAAAGCCAAAAGTTATGCATGAACTTGCTGGCTTGCCTCTGCTTGGTCATGTTTTGGCTACTGCCAGCTCACTAGGGGCTGCCCATGTGGTGCCTGTGGTTCGTCACCAAAAAGAATTAATTTCCCAGTACATCTCTGAGTACTTTCCGGCCACACTGATTGCTGAGCAAGATGATGTGCCTGGAACCGGCCGCGCAGTTGAATGTGGCTTAGCAGCGCTGCCAAGTGATTTTGAAGGCGCCGTTATCGTTACCAGCGGCGATGTTCCCCTGTTAGATGTTCCAACGCTCGAGTCTCTGCTTGACGCTCACCTAGCTGGCGGCTACGCGGCGTCAATCCTCACAGCTATAGTCGACGACCCGTCCGGCTATGGTCGAATCATTCGCAGCAACGATGGCAAGTTCATTCAAATTGTTGAACACCGTGACGCAGATGCTGACCAGCTCGAAATCGCCGAGGTCAATGCGGGCGTTTATGTCTTTGATGCATCTGACCTGCGAGCAGCACTGACTAAGGTTGGTTCGCACAATGCACAGGGTGAGAAGTATCTGACCGATGCAGCTGCCGAGCTTATTCACCAAGGCAAGAAAGTCCAGGCGCTGGCGGTTAGCGACAACTGGCTTGTGGCGGGCATCAACGATCGTGTGCAACTAGCCGAGGTGGCTACCGAGCTTAACTACCGAATTTGTGAAGCCTGGCAGCGTGCCGGCGTAACCATTCAAGATGCGTCAAACACCTGGATTGACGTGACGGTTCAAATTGGCGAGGATGTCACATTGCTTTCCGGTTCGCAACTTAAAGGTGTGACCGTTGTTGAGGCCGACGCCACGATCGGTCCAGAGGTTCTCATGGTCGATTCAATCGTGCGCGCAGGAGCCTCGGTCGTAAAGTCACATGTCACCGGATCTGAGATTGGTGCCGGTGCCTCGGTCGGCCCATTCGCTTATCTTCGCCCAGGCACAGAACTTGGCGCCAATGGCAAAATTGGAACCTTCGTTGAGACCAAGAACGCCAAGATCGGTGCTGGTTCAAAGATTCCTCACCTAAGCTACGTTGGCGATGCTGTGATTGGTGAAGAATCAAACATCGGTGCGGGCACAATTTTTGCCAACTACGACGGAGTTCACAAGAACTCGAGTCAGATTGGTTCTCACGTTAGAACCGGATCACACAATGTATTTGTAGCCCCGATCACTATTGGTGATGGCGCCTACACCGCCGCGGGAACTGTAGTTCGCCGAAATGTGGCACCGGGAGATTTGGCGATGAACGTTGCGCCGCAGCGAAACCTTGCCGACTGGGTTGTATCTAAGCGCCCAGGAACCAAAGCAGCAGAAGCCGCCCAAAAGGCAAACGGCTAAACAACTCAAACATAGAGCGGGAGACCCACTTGGAAATCACAGCCAGCAACTCAAAACGACTAGTAATCGTAAGTGGTCGCGCGCACCAAGCTCTTGCCGAAGAGGTTGCTGCACTGCTCAACACCTCGCTAGTGCCAACTACTGCTTACGACTTTGCGAACGGTGAAACTTTTGTTCGCTATGAAGAATCTGTGCGCGGTGTTGACGCATTCGTGATTCAGTCACACGCTGCAGGGATCAACAACTGGGTCATGGAGCAGTTGCTCATGATCGACGCCATGAAGCGTTCATCAGCAAAGCGCATCACTGTAGTTGCCCCATTCTTCCCATACGCCCGCCAAGACAAGAAGCACAAGGGGCGCGAGCCAATCTCGGCACGCTTGATGACAGACTTGTTCAAAGCCGCAGGTGCCAACCGAATCATGTCGGTTGATTTGCACACCCCTCAGATTCAGGGGTTCTTTGATGGCCCGGTAGACCACCTTTGGGCCCTTCCAATGTTGGCCGACCACGTAGCCGAGCGTTTCAGCAACGAGTTGTTGACTGTGGTTTCACCAGACTCAGGCCGTGTGCGTGTTGCAGATATCTGGGCTGAGCGATTGGGTGCACCGCTGGCCATTATTCACAAGCGTCGCGACCCAGACCGCCCAAACCAGGTTGAAGCTCATGAGTTGGTAGGTGATGTGAAGGGCCGCACTTGTTTGCTAGTCGATGACATGATCGACACCGCCGGAACAATCGTGGCCGCTGCCAAGGCGCTAAAAGACAACGGTGCTGCTCGAGTGATTGTTGCTGCAACCCACGCGGTTTTCTCGAACCCAGCAGTTGAGCGCTTGTCATCTGGCGTGGTTGACGAGGTAATCGTTACAAACACTCTGCCAATCACCCCAGACAAGCAGTTTGACAACCTCACCGTTTTGTCAATCGCGCCACTTATCGCAGCAGCGATTAGTGCAGTATTCGGCGATGAGTCAGTGAACAAGCTGTTCCCTGGCCACGCCTAAAAAATTGGCTAAAACTCCGGCGCAACAAATCTCGCTAAAGGCAACCATTGCTGTTGGTTTGGCATCGATGTTGGGTGCTGGGGTTTTTGTCGTTTTTCGCGAGGCTTTTGCCTTAGCTGGTTCGTGGCTTTGGGTCTCGTTGGGGCTGGCAGCGGCGGTAGCATCGCTTAACGCTGCGTCTATTTATCAACTTGCCCGGCAAGTAGACCGGCCCGGTGGCGTTTATGCCTACGCCATGGTTTACCTATCCGACAAAGTTGCCCGAACTGCCGGGCTGGCTTTTGTTCTCGGCAAAATAGCTTCGATTGCTGCCATCGGGCTGGTGTTTGGCGCCTATGTCCTGCCTGACTTGCAAAAACCGGTGGCTATTGCGCTGATTGCGGTTCTTGCCGGCATCAATATTTCGGGCATTCAACGCACCGCTACCGTTGCGGCAGTTTTGGCCGTAACAACCGTCAGTTTTTTGACCCTCACCGTTGCGCTGGGGCTTTCGATGCCGGCCCAAGTTATTACCGAGGCCCCCGAGGTAGCAGAAACATCAGACCCCCAAATAATTGCAGCTGCCGCTATCTTCTTTTTTGCGTTTGCCGGTTACGCGCGAGTTGCCACTCTAGGTAATGAAGTCAAAGAGGCCAAAGTAAACGTTCCGCGCGCTATTGCAATCAGCTTGGCGATTGTTTTTGTTCTCTATGTGGCTCTGGCATTCGTACTTCAGCCAATTTTGGCCGAGGCTGTATCTGCCGATCGCATGCCGTTCATTCTTTTCTTCGAGGCGCATAATTTGCCATTGGGTTGGTTAGCGGTAATTGTTGCAGCAATCGCTGCTGCTGGTTCAATGCTTGCCCTGCTGGCCGGTGTTTCAAGAACAGCCGCAGAAATGGCCGCAGACTCAGCTCTGCCTTCTCGGCTAGCCACCCGCAATAAGTTTGGTTCTCCATGGATCGTCGAGGTTCTAATCGCCACCATGGCAGCACTTTTGGTTACTGCTGGCCCTATCAGTTGGGTGATTTCACTCTCTTCACTCGGTGTGCTTTTCTACTACGCTATTGGCCACCTGAGTGCTCTCGCGCAGCCAGACAACGAGCGAATATTTCCCAAGGTGTTCTCGTATGGAGGCCTAGCATTGTGCCTGGTACTGGCCTCTGGTGCGGGCATGCTGTTTGCCTCCAACCTCTAACTCGGCTAGGCTCTAAGAAGACAACGGCGAGGGCTCCAAACGGGGCCGTTATCGACGGGGCATTTAGCCGGTTTCCACGGCAGGTATCCTCGCGTTTCACGCTTGAGTTGATGAATTACAAACCAGATTGGAAACCATTATGAACACAGCAGCAAAGCTAGTCGGCGAAGTCCGCGAATCATTCGGTAAGGGTGCAGCACGCAAGTTCCGTGCCGCAGGCAAGACCCCAGCAGTTATCTACGGTCACGGCACCGAGGCTCGCCACATTGTTGTTCCTGCGCACGAGGTTGCACTTATCCTTCGTCACAAGAACGCAGTTATCGACCTAACCATCAACGGTAAAGAAGAGTCTGTTCTTGTAAAGAGCGCATCAAAGGACCCAGTAACCCAGATCATCGAGCACATTGACCTAGTTACCTTGGTCAAGGGTGAGCGTGTGCACGTTGAGGTTCCTGTACACATCGTTGGTGAGTCACTTTCAGGCACCGTTATTGACCTTGAGCACAAGACCGTGAAGCTAGAAGTTGCTGCAACCAGCATTCCTGACTTCGTAGAGGTTGTCTTCAACAAAGAAGGCGCTGGTTTCCACGTGCTAGCTAAAGACGTTGTGGTTCCTGCTGGCGCAAAGCTTGAGCTTGCAGCAGACGAGCTAGTTGCATCTGTTGTTGCAACCGCAGCTGGCCACGCCGCAGAACTAGCAGCAGAGTAGTCAACTGAATAATTCGGCTTACTTAGTAGTCGGGCTCGGTAACCCCGGGCCCGACTATTCTGCTAACCGGCACAATGTTGGTCAGATGGCACTTGCAGTGCTTGCGAACCGCTTTGGTGCCAACTTCAAAAGTCACAAGAGTCACGCTGCCGTCGCCGAGGCGCGTCTCGGTGCCGGTGGCCCAAAGTTAATTTTGGCCAAACCAGCGTCTTACATGAACACCAGTGGCGGCCCAGTAGCTGCTCTAATGAAGTTTTACGACATCCCAGTTTCAAACCTGATTGTTCTACACGATGAGCTAGACATTCCCGCTGAAACCATCAGGCTCAAGCAATCTGGTGGACACGGTGGCCACAATGGCTTGCGCGACATTATTTCTGCTTGTGGCTCAAACGAATTTTCGCGCGTTCGAATCGGCATTGGGCGACCTCCTGGCCGAATGAATACGGCTGATTTTGTGCTCAAGGACTTTGGCACTGTAGAGCGTAAAAATTTGCCGGTAACCCTTGAGATTGCAGCCGATGCGGTTGAGGCAATCGTGCGCGAAGGTGTAACCGCCGCCCAACAAAAGTTCCATAGTCCGGAATAGTCAGGCCGGCTCTCAACTTAGACTTACCTTGTGAGTACGCAAAATCTCAAGGCCCTTTCGCGCCTTGGCGCACTCGTTTCAGAGGGCTATTCCTTTGCCTCACTCCAGGCCAAAATCAAGAATTCTCGCGTCGACCTGATCGCGCCACAAGGTGCTCAAGCCCCCATCCTTGATGTCATTTCAAAGTTTCGTGCAGATGCCAAACTTTCGCGCACTCAGCTTGTGGTTGTTCCAACCGGTCGCGAGGGTGAAGACCTAGTCTCTGCCCTGAACGACCTTGACCCAACCTGCGAGATCCTAGAGTTTCCGTCCTGGGAGACTCTGCCTCACGAGAGGTTGAGCCCAAGCGCGGAGACCGTGGGGCGCAGGCTAAAGGTACTGCACCGCCTGAATGAACTGACCCAGTCCACGAACTTAGACCACGAGGTCTATGTGGTTGCGTCAGTGCGTGCCGTGCTTCAGCCAGTAGTTGCTGGGCTGGCAGCCCACCCGCCGCTCATTCTGCAACTTGGCCAAGAATATCCGCTGTTCGAATTGCCGCTAAAGCTGGTTGAAATTGCGTATCACCGAGTTGACATGGTTACTCGGCGCGGTGAGTTTGCTGTTCGAGGTGGAATCCTCGACATTTTTCCAACCACCGCCGAACACGCCATGCGACTGGAGTTTTTTGGTGATGAGTTAGAAGAAATTCGTCAGTTCTCGGTCGCCGACCAGCGCTCAATTGAGGGCAAAGTTGAGTCGCTGCAAATTTATCCGGCCCGAGAGATCATCATCACTCCAAGCGTTGCCTCGCGTGCTCGTGAAATGTTGCATGAGTTCCCAAATATCTCAACGATGCTGGCAAAGATCTCAGAGGGAATCCCCGTCGATGGCATGGAGTCCTTGGCGCCGGTGCTAGTAGATCAAATGGTTCCTTTTACCGATTACCTTCCGGCCAATGCCTTGGTAACACTGCTTTCTCCAGAGAAATCAGCTGCCCGTGCAGCAAGTTTGGTTGAGACTAACGATGAGTTTTTGCATGCTGCTTGGGATGCAGCGACCGAGGGTGCTAACGCGCCGATTGACCTAAGTTCTGGCGGGTTTGTCGAGCTCTCTCAGTTCAAAGACGCCCTTAATGGCCGACCGATGTTCACCATCTCTCAATTCGGTGCCGACGACGAATCGCTGATTAACCTCGGCCTGTTCGAGATTCCGAACTTTAAGGGCCTTGAGACCACCGCCATTGAGTGGCTTGAAGATCAATCCAAGCTTGGACAGCACGTGGTTTTAGTTGCTGAGGGGCATGGAACAGTGGAGCGTCTGCAAGAGCTAATGGTGGCCGCCAAGATCAAGGCAGATGTAGTTCAGGCAAGCCTTCGCCGCGGATTCACTGCTCCCGAGAGCAAACTGATTGTCATAACCGAGGCAGAGTTTTACGGCAAGAGTTCGGTTTATGTAAGCCCGACAGTGAGAAAGCTGGCCCCTAAACGCGGCCAAGCGGTTGACCCATTGACCCTAAAAGCGGGCGACTACGTGGTGCACGAAACTCACGGTATTGGCCGATTCGTAGAGCTGGTGCAACGTGCCAGCGGAATCGGCAAGCTGCAATCTCAGCGTGAGTACCTGCTCATTGAATACGCGCCATCAAAGCGAGGTTATCCAGGCGACACCTTGTTTGTTCCAACTGACCAACTTGATTTGCTTACCCGCTACGTCGGTGGCGAGGCGCCGGTGTTGTCCAAGATGGGCGGCACCGACTGGGCAAAAACCAAGGGCAATGCACGTAAAGCGATTCGTAAAATTGCCATTGATTTGGTCAAGCTCTACTCGGCGCGCATGAAGTCAAAAGGTTATGCTTTTGGCCCGGACACCCCGTGGCAGCATGAGCTTGAAGAGGCTTTCGCCTTCGTTGAGACGCCTGATCAGCTGACCACCATCGATGAAGTAAAGCGTGACATGGAGCGCGAGATTCCAATGGATCGACTGCTGGCTGGTGACGTAGGCTACGGAAAAACCGAGGTGGCCGTTCGTGCGGCATTCAAGGCTATTCAAGATGGCAAGCAAGTGGCCATGCTGGTGCCAACCACCTTGCTCGTTCGCCAGCACACTGACACCTTCGAATCGCGTTTTGCTGGTTTCCCGGTTAACGTTCGATCGCTATCGCGTTTTCAAACTGCCAAAGAGGTAAAAGAGACTATTGCTGGGCTTGCCGATGGTTCGGTAGACATGGTGATCGGCACCCACAGGCTGCTGAGTGAAAGCGTTAAGTTCAGGCAGTTGGGCCTAATCATCATTGATGAAGAGCAACGTTTTGGTGTTGAACACAAAGAAAAGCTCAAAGAAATGAAGACCAACGTCGACATTCTCTCTATGTCGGCAACACCTATTCCACGGACTCTCGAAATGGCCATCACAGGTATTCGTGAGATGTCTACATTGGCGACCCCGCCCGAAGAGCGTCACCCAATTCTCACTTACATCGGTGGCTACAGCGAGAAGCAGGTTGCGGCGGCCATTCGGCGTGAGCTAATTCGTGAAGGGCAAGTATTCTTTGTTCACAACCGGGTCAGCACCATTGAAGCGGTAGCCAATCAACTAGCTGAGCTAGTGCCAGAAGCCCGAATTGCTGTGGCCCACGGGCAAATGTCTGAAAGCGCACTGGAACAGGTCGTCGTTGACTTTTGGGAACGCAAATTTGATGTTTTGGTCTCCACAACAATCATTGAAACCGGAATCGATATTCCAAATGCCAACACGCTTATTGTGGACCGCGCCGAAAATTTTGGCTTGAGCCAGCTTCATCAGATTCGCGGTCGAGTTGGCCGCAGTCGTGAGCGTGCCTACGCCTACTTCTTTTATTCGCCAGACAAGCCACTGAGTGAAACCGCTCATGACCGCTTGGCCACAATTGCTCAGAATAATGAGCTTGGCGGCGGCATGCAGATTGCTATGAAAGACCTAGAGATTCGCGGTGCAGGAAACCTGCTGGGCGGTGAACAGTCGGGCCACATTGCGGGCGTTGGTTTCGATCTCTACCTTCGTATGATCGGCGAGGCCGTGGCCGATTTCAAGGGCGAGAAGACCGAGTCTCCTGCCGAGTTGAAGCTTGAATTGCCGGTGGATGCGCATATTCCAAACACCTATGTTGACAGCGAACGCCTTCGACTAGAGGCGTACCACAAGTTATCTGCCGCCAGCGGTGAAAAGGGTTCGCGCAAGCAACTTGATGCAATTTTGGCCGAGCTCGAAGACCGCTACGGAAAAGCGCCAGATTCGGTAAAGAACTTGATTGAGGTTACCGAACTGCGGCAACAGGCAAACCGCCTGGGTCTGAAAGATTTCAACGTGCTTGGCTTGCAGGTCAAGTTGCAGCCAGTGATGCTCACCGAGTCTCAGCAGGTTGCGCTTAGCCATTTGTTCCCAGGTGCAAAATACCTCCAGTCAGCGCAAACATTGATGGTTCCGGCCCCAAGAGACGCTAACTTTGAACCACTGCGCGATAAAGCAATCATCGACTGGGCCTGGGCCTTCTTGGCTCGAGTGTTTCCTCCGGTGACCGACTCAAATTCTGAAAAGGGAAAACCATGACCAAGCTTGATGAACTCATCGCCGTAGCCAATAAGTTGCGTGCACCCGGTGGTTGCCCCTGGGACGCCGAGCAAGACCACAATTCGCTCACCAAGTATCTGCTTGAAGAGACCTATGAATTGATCGATGCCATTGAATCAGGCAACCGAGAAGAAATCTTGGAAGAGCTCGGTGACGTCCTGTACCAGGTCGTTTTTCACAGTGATTTGGCAGCTGCCGGAAGCCTGGGCGAGCCGTTTGATATTCAAGACGTGGCAGAGTTATCAGCCCAAAAAATGATTGGCCGTCACCCACACGTTTTTGGTTCGGCAGAAGAGCTAGAGAAGTACGCTGCCAAAACTGGCGACGACGTAATGCTCAACTGGGATGCACACAAACAGCGCGAGAAGCCTGAGCGCTCATCGGTGCTGGATGGAATTCCTCAGGCCCTGCCGGCGCTGGCGCTAGCGGACAAGGTTATTGGTAAGGCTGAGAAAATCGGGTTGCTAGATGCTGATGCTCCAGGGCCTTTCTCTGTAACCAGCGAGGCTGAATTGGGTGCTATTTTGCTTGCTATTGTTTCATCTGGCAGGGCCGCAGGTTTTGATTCTGAACGTGCTTTGCGAGAGGCCGTTCGTGAATTGCAGGTTGAGATTCGCGAGGTAGAGATCGCTGAAGCCACCGATGCTGGTGTGATTGCTGTTCCGAGCGAAGACTAGTTACATGCGGGGGAATGGAGCGACTTTGCCGGTTTTAGTTTTTGACGGCGACTGCGGTTTCTGCACTACGACTGCTAATTGGATTAAGAAGCGTTCAAAGATTGCGCTTGAAATTGCGCCTTATCAATGGGTTGAATTGGGCCAGTATGGTTTGACCGCAGAAGAGGCTGCGGCGAAGGTTCAGCTTGTCGTAAGAGGAAAGGTTTTCGCAGGTCATGCTTGCATGGCTAAGTTACTCTCGATTCAGCCGAATATCTTTCTCAAAGGGTTAGGGGCCCTAATGATGCTGCCTGGGCTACGTGCCGTCTCGGCCAAGCTTTACGAATGGATAGCCGCAAATCGCCACAAACTGCCCGGCGGTACACCGGCGTGCCAGTTGCCTAGGCGGTAGTCGTGACCACAGTGAACCGAGTAGTCATTGCCGGGGGTTCCGGTGCTCTGGGGCTAAGGCTGGCTGCCAATTTTGAATCTCGAGGCTTCCAAGTAGTCATACTTACGCGAAGTATTCGCAGGCACGTGGCGTTTGAGCAGGGGGTCTGGGATGGCGTGACTGCAGATGCATCATGGGGGCCACTAATCCCAGGATCAATTTTGATCAATCTCGCCGGGGAATTGGTTGATAAGCGCCCCACTCCTTCGAACATCTCTCTATTGATGTCGTCCCGAGTGGAACCAACTACCGCTTTGTCGCAGGCCGCGGCTAAGTTTGGGGCCCCTAGCCTATGGCTTCAAATGAGCACGTTGGCAATCTATGGGGATGCCGGAGAAACTGTTCTAGATGAGTCTTCTCCTGTGGCTGGTGGCCCCGAGCAGATGGCAGGCGTGGCTAAAGCATGGGAGTCAGCGCTGCAGCCAATTTCTGGGTGTCGGCAAGTTTTCCTGCGGACTGGAATTGTCCTTGACGCAGGCACGCCAGCTTTGGCCCGGCTTGAAACAATTACCAAGTGGTTCCTTGGTGGAGCGGTTGCATCGGGTCGACAATGGGTCTCCTGGGTCCACATTGCTGACTTCATCGGGGCAGTCAACTTTCTCGTTGACAATCCCCAAATTTCCGGAGTGGTCCACCTCACGAGCCCAAACCCAATTCGTAATCGTGGCTTGATGAAGGCTCTGCGGCATGCGTTAGGTAGGCCGTGGTCGCCACCAACGCCTAAATTTCTAATTCAACTTGGTGCTCGCTTCATTTTCAAGACTGATCCGCTGCTGGCACTTTCCGGTCGCAGGGCTATTCCCGCAAAATTAGTCGAGGCAGGATTCGTGTTTCAGCAACCGGACATCAGCCCGGCACTAGTTGAACTCTGCCGCGCCAATAGCCAGTAGGTTTTTCGTATGGATGAAAAAGTCAAAGGCCCAGCTTCCTACTTTCCTTCAATCGAGAAAAAGTACGGCAAGCCGATTGACCACTGGATGAAAGAGCTGCAAACGGTGGCTGGCAAGGCACATATGGAGCAGGTCGCGTTCCTGAAGGCCGAGCATGAGATAGGTCACGGGCATGCGAACGCTCTCGTGGCGGTCTTCAGAGCCAACAACTCTTAGCACGCTCGCTATACCTGCCATGCCGGCGTTCAGCAGACTAGCCCCAAGAATTGTGGGTGTTTTTGCATCTAGTTCACAGCAGTTCCACAGACTCCAGTGGTTCCCTAAAACTAGAGTTTCGATGCAAAACCGGAGGTTGCAAAATGGATGAGTCAAACCGCACAACTGAATCGTCGTCACCATATGACTTCGAAAAATCTGTTTCGAGCAAACGCAAGTCTTTGACCTCTGGGGCGGCGTTGTCGGCCAGCGCTGCTTTTGCGATCTTGATGGTCACTGCTCCGGTTGCCCAAGCGCTGAATACAACTACCGTTAGTCCATCTAGTTCGCAGGAGGCGTCAACGTCAGTAACTTCGACTGAAATTCCAACCACCTCAAACAATCCAGCTGAAACCATTGAGTTTGGTGTGAGCTCAGTCGAGAGCCCCATTGCTGACGAGGCTGCGAGCTCATTTGATATTGCTGCTTCAGTTGACTTGGTTGATCCGCTAGCCATTGATTTCGGTAACACCTCCAGCGCCACTCCAGCGGCAGGTGCCTATGGCGACGACGATGAGGACGATGATGAAGACGACGACGATGAGGACGATGATGGAGACGACGACGATGACGACGATGACGATGATGGAGACGACGACGATGACGACGATGACGATGAAGACGGGGACGACGACTAGGGGGTACTAGTTCTCGGTTTTGCATCTGAGCCTGTGGCAAACTTGAGCAATGGCTAAAGATGTAAACCCACCTCGCGGAATGCGTGACTTTCTTCCGGTAGAAAAAAGTCGGCGCGATGCGGTCCTAACCAAAATTCGCGAGACCTACCTTGGCCATGGTTTCCAAGAGATTGAAACGCCAGCCATGGAGGACCTAGCCAAACTTACCTCCGGCCAAGGTGGCGACAATGAAAAACTAGCCTTCCGGGTCATGAAGCGTGGTGCCGAACTTGAGTCTGCGCTTGCTGCTAACCAGGGACAAGACAATCTGGCTGATCTGGGCCTTCGCTACGACCTGACCGTTCCACTTACCCGTTATTACGCCACCAATCGCAGCAAGCTGCCAACCGTTTTCAAGGCCCTGCAAACTGGGCCGGTTTGGCGCGCCGAGCGCCCACAAAAGGGTCGCTATCGCCAGTTTGTGCAGTGCGACATTGACATCATTGGTGACTCAAGTTTGCTTGCCGAGATTGAGCTTTTGAATGCGAGCCTTGACGCACTCGCCGAAATAGGCCTGGCCCAGGCCACAATCAGAGTTAACCACCGAGTCTTACTTTCGAATCTGCTCGAGCAACTTGGCGTGCCCGAGGATGGCCGTGGTTCGGCCATGATCACCATCGATAAACTCGACAAAATTGCCGCCGAAGGCGTGGTCGCTGAGCTTGCTGAAAAGTTTGACACTGCCGTTGCCGAGAGGGCAGCGGCTTGGCTAAACGCTATCGCGGGAGACCTTCCGGTTCCGGCTGAATTGGCTAAGATTTTCAGCGCCATTGAGGCAAAGCACGGTTCTGGCAAGCTGCGTTTTGACCCAACCCTGGTTCGCGGCATGGGTTATTACACCGGAACCATTTTTGAGATTGAACACCCAGAGTCCGGTTCATCAATCGGTGGTGGTGGTCGTTATGACGGCATGGTTGGTCGTTGGCTCGGTGCCGATGTGCCAGCTGTTGGAATTTCAATTGGTTTTGAAAGAGCAGTCGATCTAGTGCGGCCAGACGCGGCCGAAGACAAGTCGCTGGTGCTAATTCTTGATTCTGCTGAGCCAGGCGTTATCGGTAACGCACTGAACCTGCAGCAAGTCGCCATCGCTGCGGGCTACCGGGTTCGTCTCGAGCAGCGCCCTAAGAAGGTGAGCCTTTTGTTGGACAGCATGGCTCAACAGGGCTTCAATAACTTTGCCAGCGTTGGGGCTAATTCGACCGGGTTCGATAGCCTATTAATCAAGCCAATCGCCTAAACTATTAATCATTACGATGACGTTTTTCGCGTCATCTGGCGCGTTTAAGACAGCCCAAATAAGGAGACACCTTGTCAATCATTGAAGCCATTGGCGCCCGCGAGATTCTTGACTCACGCGGAAACCCAACCGTTGAGGTAGAAGTTCTACTAGAAGACGACAGCTTTGGCCGCGCAGCGGTTCCATCAGGCGCATCAACCGGTGCTTTTGAAGCTCACGAAAGCCGCGATGGCGACAAGTCTCGCTACCTAGGCAAGGGTGTTCAGAATGCTGTTAAGGCCGTTGTTGAGACTGTAGATGAGGCACTTGTTGGCTTTGACGCTCTAGACCAGCGTCTAGTTGACGCAGCGCTGATCTCACTTGACGGCACCGCAACCAAGTCAAACTTGGGTGCCAACGCAATCCTTGGTGTTTCAATGGCAAACGCCCGAGCCGCTGCTGAGGCAACTGGCCAGCCGCTTTACCGCTACCTAGGTGGACCAAACGCACACACGCTGCCAGTGCCGCTAATGAACATCATCAACGGTGGAGCTCACGCTGACACTGGTGTTGACATTCAGGAGTTCATGATTGTTCCTCTAGGTGCTGAGACTTTCAGTGAGGCAATCCGTTGGGGTGTCGAGGTTTACCACTCACTAAAGAGCCTGCTATCCAGCAAGGGTCTAGCAACCGGCCTTGGTGACGAGGGTGGTTTCGCTCCAGAACTTCCAACCAACGCCGCTGCGCTTGAGCTTATTGCTGAGGCAATCGATAAGGCTGGCTACAAGCTAGGCACCGACATTGCCCTCGCCCTTGACGTTGCTGCAACTGAGTTCTACTCAGAAGAGACCGGCAAGTACACCTTCGAGGGTCAAGAGCGTACCGGCGAGGAAATGATCGCTTACTTCGCAGACCTAGTTGCACGCTTCCCATTGGTTTCAATCGAAGACCCACTATCTGAGGATGACTGGGCTTCATGGACCAAGATGACCGCACAGCTTGGTGACAAGGTTCAGCTTGTTGGCGACGACCTATACGTAACCAACCCTGCACGTTTGCAGAAGGGTATCGACGAGAAGGCTGGAAACGCCATCTTGGTAAAGGTAAACCAGATCGGTACCTTGACCGAGACCCTAGACGCGGTTACCTTGGCTCAGGTTCACGGCATGAAGGCCATCATCTCTCACCGCTCAGGCGAGACTGAGGACACCTTCATCGCTGACCTGGCAGTTGCTACCAACGCAGGCCAGATTAAGACTGGTGCTCCAGCTCGTTCAGAGCGCGTAGCCAAGTACAACCAGCTGCTTCGCATTGAAGAAGAACTGTCAGATGCAGCGTTCTACGCTGGCCGCGCGGCATTCCCTCGCTTCACCGCAAAGTAAACAGGTTCAAAGCTAAATGAAACGCCCCGCAAAGGTTGCGCCGGTCTCTGTATCGGCCGCCTTGCGGGGTTTTCGTTTAAACACCTATACACTCACGCTGCTGGCCGTAATCGTTTTTGGCGTAGTTACCCTGGCCCCACGCGTTCAAACCTGGGTGACTCAGAGGCAACAAATCGCTGAAGCCCAGGCTGCTGTTGACCAGGCCAAACAAGATGTTCTCGAAATGCAGTCTGAGCGTAAGCGTTGGGAAGATCCTGTCTATATCAGGGCTCAGGCAAGAGACCGCCTGTATTACGTTATGCCTGGCGAGGTTTCATACCTAGTCATGGATGCCGACGGGGTTGACATGTCAGACACCTCAGGTACCGTGGGGGCGATGCTGGCAGAGCGCGCCAACACCAGTGAAATTTCTGCCGATATTCGGCAAACTTCAAACAACTGGGTTGATGCTGTGCTTGAATCAGTGATTCGTGCCGGAATTGAAGAACCGGCCGAAGAAGCCTCAGGAGAATAAAGAATCATGCCACTTTCCCCGGTAACCCAGAGTGACATCGACGAGGTTTCGCGCCAGCTTGGCCGCCCAGCCAGAGACATTGTGGCAATTGCTGCCCGCTGCGTTTGCGGTAAACCAACTGTGGTCCACACCGCGCCAAGGCTGTCAGATGGAACGCCGTTCCCAACTACCTATTACCTGACTCACCGTGGCGCAACTGCCGCAGTATCAACCCTAGAGGCCAGTGGTCTTATGGCAGAGTTGCAGGCCCGTTTGGCTGAAGAGCCAGAATTAGCTGCCGCTTACCAAAAGGCGCACGAGGCGTTCATTGCAGATCGTGACCACACTGCCAAAGAGCTCGGGTTAGATGTTCCTGAGATTGCTGGCATATCTGCCGGAGGAATGCCAACGCGTGTTAAGTGTCTACACGCACTTATTGGTCATGCTTTGGCGGCAGGCCCAGGGGTAAACCCAATCGGAGACATTGCGCTCGAAGCCTGCTCATGGAGCCCAAACAAGTGCGTCTGCGAAAGCTACTAGCGCTTTCGCTAACCCTCTGCAGCGTTTTGGTGGCCACTCAAGCTGCCAGCGCAGACGTCATTCGCGACCGCCAGTACTGGCTTACCGACTATTCATTCAAGAAAGCCTGGAACCTAACCAAGGGTAAGGGTGTGACGGTTGCTGTTATCGATACCGGTATTGATGGCAACCATCCGGACCTCAAGAACTCGCTGATTGGTGGCACTGATTTGTCTGGGCTTGGCTCCTTCAATGGGCGCATACCTGTTGGGCAGAGCAGCTTTCACGGCACCATGGTGGCCAGTCTTATTGCTGGCCGCGGCCATGCAAATAACAGTGGTGTTCTCGGCACAGCACCAGAGGCAAAACTACTCAGCGCATCTATGGCTTTTGGCGTTGAGGGCTTGAGCACTGATTCTCAGGTGGCTGATGGAATCATCTGGGCAGTTGATCACGGTGCTGATGTGATTAATCTTTCGCTCTCGAGAAACGCTGAGGGTTGGCCAGAATCCTGGGATAAAGCCTTCACTTACGCCTTTGAACATGACGTTGTAATTGTTGCGGCCGCCGGAAACCGTGCTTCTGGTCTTGAATCTGCCAGTGCGCCTGCCACCATTCCCGGAGTTCTAGCGGTTGCGGGTGTTGACCGCAATGGCAAGGCCAGTCGTGATGCATCCGTTGACGGGATGACTATCGGTGTCAGTGCCCCGGCTACTGATCTTGTGGGCGCGGCGCCAAACGGTGAATACAAAATCTGGAGTGGCACGAGTGGTGCGGCCCCGATTGTGAGTGGATTGGTCGCGTTGGTTCGTGCCTATTACCCAGACTTGGATGCCACCAATGTGATCAATAGGGTTTTGAAGACTGCCAAAAAGGTAACGGAGGAAAGTTACTCACCTGACTACGGTTACGGCCTTATCGACCCGCTAAGGGCGCTCACTGCAACCGTCGAGCCAGTAACCGAAAATCCGCTGGGTTCGCTGCAGGAGTGGATTGATCTTTACCGTCAGGCCGAGCCCATTGGTGAAGATGGTGGTATCACCTCACCGGTGCCAGGTGACCAAGTCAGTGAAACTATTCCGGTTCCCGCGGCTGATTACACGCACGTATTTCCGCTAGCGGTGTACTCGATCCTTGGTCTGGTAATCATTGTTTATGTGGCGCGCAGACTTAGACGTAACAAATAGGTCACGTTAGGTAGTAAATTAGAACAATGCCTGCAAACAAGAGTGGCGCCGCTGCGCCAAAGATCCTTATCGTCGGTGGCGGTTACGCCGGTTTCTACACCGCATTCAAGCTTGAACAGCTGCTTGCAAAGAACGAAGCTGAAGTTACCCTTGTTGACCCGCTTCCATACTTGACTTACCAGCCATTCCTTCCTGAGGTAGTTGCGGGTTCAATCGAGGCCCGCCACGTGGTTACCTCGCACCGCCGTCACCTTCGCAAGACCAACATTGTTGCGGGTAAGGTCACCAACGTTGACCACAAGAAGAAGACTGCAACCATCGAGGTTGAAGGCCTAAAGCCTTATAAGCAGCAGTACGACCAGATCGTCGTCACCGCTGGTGCCGTGTCTCGCACCTTCCCAATTCCAGGTGTTGCTGACAATGCCATTGGCCTAAAGACCATTGAAGAAGCTGTTGAAATTCGCAACCGTATCATCACCAACCTAGACAAGGCTGCCAACCTGCCTGCAGGTGCCGCTCGCGACCGTCTACTAACCTTCGTAGTTGTCGGTGGTGGTTTTGCTGGTATCGAGACTTTCGCAGAAATGCGCTCCCTAGTTAGCTACCTATTGCGCTACTACCCAAACATCACTTTCGAAGACACCCACTTCCACCTAATTGAGGCAATGGGTCGCATCATGCCTGAGGTTTCTCTTGAGACCAGCCAGTGGGTAATTGCCAACCTTGACCAGCGCGGTGCCAAGATTCACCTAAACACCCAGCTTCAGTCAGCTGAAAAGGGCAAGATTGAGCTTTCAACCGGTGAGAGCTTCGAGTCAGACGTTATCGTCTGGACCGCAGGTGTAATGGCTCACCCATTCGTTCGTAACACTGACCTTCCGCTAGACGAGCGCGGCCGCATTACCGCCAAGGCAACCCTTCAGGTTGTTGACGGCGAGAACGTAGTGGTTGACGCTTGGACCGCAGGTGACGTTTCAGCAGTTCCAGACCTTTCAGGTGGCGGTGTTGGTGGCTTCTGTGTTCCAAACGCTCAGCACGCTGTGCGCCAGGCCAAGTTGCTTGCCAAGAACATCGTTGCTTCACTGCGCAACGAGGGAATTCAGGAGTACTTCCACAAGAACAAGGGTGCTGTTGCAGGCCTTGGCATTGGTGTTGGTGTGTTCCAGTACAAGAAGTTCGCCATCAAGGGTCTAATCGCGTGGTTCATGCACCGCGGTTACCACGGTTTGGCCATGCCTATGTGGGAGCGCAAGATTCGCGTGTTCTCTGGCTGGGTCTGGAACTTCTTGCTACGTCGCGACATCGTTGCGATTTCAGCAACCAAGGATCCTCGCTTAGCGTTCGAGACTTTTGCATCTCGACCAAAGAAGTAAGTTCTAAAGTGGAAAAGGGGTGCCCAAGGGCATCCCTTTTCTGTTCCGCCCCTATAGCCCAATGGCAGAGGCAGTCGACTTAAAATCGACACAGTGTGGGTTCGAGTCCCACTAGGGGCACCAATGAAAAAACAGCATCCAGTGGATGCTGTTTTTGCTTTTGGGGTAGTGGGTGAGAACACGCACTCGGGGCCCCAATTTTTGGGGCGGGGTTCGAGTCCCACTAGGGGCACCAATGTAGAAACAGCATCTTCGGATGCTGTTTTTGCTTTTGGGGTAGTGGGTTGTGCCGCCTAGTTGCGGGCGCGAAGAATTACATTCGGCAATTCTGGTGCCGGAATCCAACCGCCAATGTGGTCCTCAAACTCGCCAAAACGTGGGTCGCGGTTATTCCACTGCTCACGTTGTTCAACGATCTGCTCGTGACTGCGCGCAATAAAGTTCCACCACATGACGATAGGTTCGGCAAATGGTTGGCCACCAAGCAAGACGGCAATGAGGTCTTGACCTTCGGCGGTGATCAAGATTTCGCTGGCGCCAGGCTCGAGATATTCGGTTAGTTCCTGTTTTACAAACACGCCGTTTACGGTCGCTGAGCCCTGTGCGATCATCACGCCGTGCTCAAAGTTGGCATCTACCGGCAGGCGCAAGCTAGTCCCGGCTGGTACTCGAACCTCAGCCCCAACCAGCGGGCTGAAAATCGTTGTCGGTGCGGTTTGCCCCAGCATTGAGCCGGCAAAAACTTTCACACTCGCGTGCCCGAGTTCAACCGTGGGGAGGTCTCGTACGTGCTCGAAGGCCGGTGCTGTATCAATCGCAGACTCCGGCAAGGCAATCCAAAGTTGTACTGCATGCAGGTGCTTTGCCCCGGGTTGGGACAACTCGCTATGGGCAATGCCGTGCCCGGCAGTCATAAGATTTAGTTGACCAGGTTCAATGTGCTGAATTGTGCCAATGCTGTCACGGTGTTCGATGCGCCCCTCAAATAACCAGGTAGCAGTTTGCAGTCCGGTGTGGGGGTGAGCTGCAACTACCATGCCATCTGTCTGCGGGGTTGGCCCAAAGTGATCAACAAATGCCCAGGCGCCAATCATGCGTTTGCGCGCGTTTGGCAAGGTTCGGCGAATCTCAATTCCCGTGCGGGTAGTGAGCTTCACCGAACGTGGTTCAAGCAGCATGCTGATCAGTGGCTTCGGTAGTGGAACGGCTGAATAGCGTCATCTGGAATCTGACCAAAACGGCCATACTGGTAATCCTCCATGGCCTTGATTACGCCAGCCTTGTCGTTCATTACAAATGGCCCGTAGGCAACAACTGTTTCGCGAATTGGCTGGCCACCAATTAGGAATATCTCGAGGGCGTTGTGTCGAGATTCTTGGGTTTCAGCTGCGGTCAAAACTACGCGGTCACCCTCACCAAACACAGCCAAGGCGCCGGTAGAGACCGGGGCAGAAGTGGTGCCAGGCCCATCTTCACCGACAGTGCCCTGCCCGGCCAAGGTGTAGGCCAGTGCATTAAAATCTGGGTTCCACGGAATAGATACAGATGCCCCGGGCGCCAATGTGATGTGCGCAATTGCCATGGGCGTTTGCGACTTGCCAGGTCCAACGAATGGCCCAATCTGGCCAGCTAGAACACGCACTAAAGCGCCGCCATCTTGACTCGAAACCAGTTCAACATCGCCGCCCTGAATGCCTTGATAAGCAGGGTTGATCATCTTTTTGCTTGCTGGAAGGTTGATCCAAAGTTGAATGCCGTGAAAAATGCCGCCAGACATAACCAAGGCCTCAGGTGGGGTTTCAATGTGCAAAACGCCCGCACCTGCGGTCATGTATTGAGTGGCACCGTTTTCAATAATGCCGCCACCGCCGTGGTTGTCTTGGTGTTGAAACGTGCCATCGATCATGTAGGTAAAGGTTTCAAAGCCACGGTGCGGGTGCCACGCGGTTCCACGCGGTTCGTAAGGAGCGTACTCAACTTCACCCATTTGGTCCATGTGAATGAACGGGTCTAGGTCTTGGTAAGAGACGCCAGCAAACGCGCGAGTGACCGGAAAGCCTTCACCCTCGTGCCCTTGTGGGCCGCGGGTTACTGATTTCACAATTCTTGCCCGGCCGGTGGCGGCCTCAAGCCTAGGCAGGGTGAGTGTATCTGCGGTTACAGCTGGCATTTTGCCATCTCCTAATTTCTGGGAACTTACTTACAGTATCTAAGTAAAGCCCCACTAGACAAATCTAATTCCCATACGATTGACACATGGACATCACGCTGATTGTAATCATCGCAATTGTTGCCGTAATTGGCATCTTCCTTTGGTCAACCTACAACGGTCTGGTTACGTTGAATGTGCGCGTCGATGAGGCGTGGAGTGACATTACCGTGCAGCTAAAGCGCCGGGCTGATCTGATTCCAAACTTAATCGAGACCGTAAAGGGCTACGCAACCCACGAGCGCGAAGTTTTTGAAAACGTCACCAAAGCCCGAGCGGCAACTATTTCACCAGCTGTCATGGCCGACCCAAGCGCAGCAGCGGTTGCTGAGGACGGCTTCCATGCGGCGATGAAGAGCCTGTTCGCGGTGGCTGAGGCTTACCCGCAACTTCAGGCAAACCAGAATTTCTTGAGCCTTCAGCAAGAGCTGACCGACACCGAAGACAAGATCATGGCTGCCCGCCGCTTCTATAACGGTGGCGTTCGCGAGCTAAATACCAAGATCAAGCAGTTCCCTCAGACCCTTTTTGTTCGCAGCCTGGGTTTCAAGGAGCGTGCCTTCTTTGAGGTTGCTGACGCTGCAGCTATTGCAGAGCCACCAGCCGTAAAGTTCTAATTCTTATTCCGGTAGTTCAGGGGCCAAATGTATTCAGCCATTGCGGCTAATAAGCGCAACACTGTTTTTATTGTTGCGGGTTTTGTTCTACTCTTGGGCGGGCTGGCATACTGGTGGGGTGTGGCCAGTGGCAACGGTTCCAGCTCAATCTTTATCATCGGTTTTATTGCCGTTTATGCACTGTTTCAGTACTACATGGCCAGCTCGATTGCCATAGCTATGAGCGGGGCAGTGCCCATCGAAAAGTCTGACAACCCTAGGCTTTGGCGAATCGTCGAGAATCTCTCGATCACAGAAGGCATGCCAATGCCTAAGGTTTATGTGATTCCAGATGAGGCTCCAAATGCTTTTGCAACCGGCCGTGATCCAAAGCATGCAGTCGTGGCGGCTACTACTGGCTTGTTGGCAATTATGGATGACAAAGAGCTCGAGGGTGTAATGGCCCACGAGTTGGGTCACGTAAAAAACTACGACATCCGAGTCTCGACCATAGTGTTTGGTTTGGTAAGTGCTGTTGCCGTGCTTGCCGACTTTGCCATTCGCATGGCTTTCTTCTCGAACCATGGGCACAACAAAAATTCGAATGACAACGGCTTTGGGCTAGCGCTCATCCTTATCGGTGTTGTCGGAAGCATTATTGCTTGGTTTATTGGTCCACTGGTCTCAGCAGCAGTATCACGCCAGCGCGAGTATCTAGCTGACGCAACCGGAGCTCACACCACTCGTTACCCTGAGGGTTTGGCAAGTGCGCTTGAAAAACTTGGCACCTATGGCAGGCCAATGCGTCGTGCCAGCTCGTCAATGGCCCACATGTACATAAATGATCCAGTCAAGCCAGGAATGGTTGAGCGCTTGTTCTCTACCCACCCTCCGATTCCACAGCGAATTGCACGGTTGCGCGCCATTGGCGATAAGTTCTAAATACTGGCCTACAAACTAGACTGCTAGAAGCACTGAATCTAGTTAGGAAACCCAATGCCAAAGACCACCGATGTTGTAGCCCCGACTCTTGCCGAGTTTGAAGCTGCTCACGAAATTGTGGCTCAAGTGGCTATGGTCACTCCGGTTTTGCACTCAAATTTTCTTTCTGAACTGACTGGCCAAGAGGTTTTCTTGAAAGCCGAAAACCTTCAGCGCACCGGTGCGTACAAAATTCGTGGCGCGTATAACCGAATGACAAAACTTTCAGCCGCCGAGAAGAAACTTGGTGTGGTCGCCGCCAGTGCAGGAAACCATGCACAAGGTGTGGCCTTGGCTGCTAAAAAACTTGGCATCAAGGCCACAATTTTTATGCCGATTGGCGCGTCATTGCCAAAGTTGCAGGCCACCGAGAACTACGGGGCAAACGTGGTGCAGGTTGGTTCAGTTTTTGGTGAGACGCTAAAGGCTGCCCAAGAGTACTCCGCCGAGAAGGGTGCAATCTTCATTCCCCCATTTGATCACCTCGATGTGATCCAAGGGCAGGGCACAGTTGGCCTTGAAATCATGGATCAAGTGCCCGACGTAGACACCATCTTGGTGGCTATCGGTGGTGGTGGTCTGGCAGCCGGGCTGGCAGTGGCCGCCAAACTCAAGGCTGCTCAGCAGGGGCGCAAGATCAAGGTGGTTGGAGTTCAGTCTGAGCACGCGGCGCCGTATGTGCCGTCTCTAAAGACCGGAAAGCTAACCGAAATCACGATCACACGTACCATCGCTGACGGAATTGCGGTTGGTAAGCCGGGGCGCATTCCTTTTGAACTGATTAAGGACAGCGTCGACAAGGTAGTAACCGTTAGCGATGACGAAATTGCCAAGGCAATTGTGGTACTGATGGAGCGTTCAAAGCAGGTTGTCGAGCCGGCTGGTGCCGTTGCGGTGGCTGCCCTGATGTCGGGGGCTATCAAACCAAAGGGAAAGACTGTTGCGGTTCTCTCAGGTGGCAACATCGACCCACTGTTGATGCAAAAAGTTATTGGCCACGGCCTAGCAGCTTCTGAGCGCTACACCACCATCTCAGTAATGTTGCCAGACCGCCCTGGTCAATTGGTGAAGACAGCAGAGGCCATTGCTGCCGCTCACGGCAACGTGGTTGAGGTGCTGCACACTCGCCACGGTAAGGGCCTAGAGATCAGCGAGGTGGAATTGCGCCTGAGCGTCGAGACAACCGGCCATGATCACCGTCAGCGCGTTTTGAAGGCACTTCAAGATGCCGGCTTGAAAGCGCGCATCGAAGCTGAATAACAAAAATTAGGAAAAAATCCCGGTCAGCTTTGACCGGGATTTTTTGTTTAAGTTTTGGGCGGGTTTAACCCTCGAAGTTCTTTACTTCCAAAATTTCAATTGAACGCTCTTTACCGTTTGGGGCAAAGAAGCTAACTGTGTCGCCAACCTTGGCGCCCATGATTGCGGTACCGATCGGGCTGTCTGGGCTGTAAACCTCAATGTCTGTGCCCTCTGCGATTTCGGCACTGCCCAGCAAGAACTCAAGTTCGCTGCCGTTCATGGTTAGGCGAACTACAGTGCCCTGTTCAACTACACCGTGTGATTCGCGTGCCTCGCCAACTACAGCGTTAGCCAGCATGTTTTCAAGTCTGGCCGCGCGAGCCTCGATTTTGCCTTGCTCTTCTTTGGCAGCGTGGTAGCCGCCGTTCTCTTTGAGGTCGCCCTCTTCACGAGCTTCTTGAATCTTCTTAGCAATGTCCTGGCGGGCAACGGTGAGCAAGTACTCGAGCTCTGATGCTAGCCGGTCATAGGCGGCCTGGGTTAGCCAGGTAGGTTCGTGGTTTTCAGACATAATCCCTCTATTTTATTTGAACCAGCATTTGTCTACTAAGCCCGTAACGCCTTTTTCAGTCGTGTTGACCCTTGTTGTTGTGGCTACGACTAATTCTTCTGAAGCTGGAACAGTCACCTCGAGGTACCCGACGACCGCATAAGACTGGTTCAGGACCTGAATAGCGCAAACCACCGCGGCCGGCTTGGGGCGCGTAATTTCAAAAGTTATCGTCGCCTGAGTTTCATCGATGATCACGAAAGCTTGATCTTGGTGCTTAACCTGATTTGCCGAGTCCACCGTTACCCATATTGCCCAGGCAACAAAAATTGCCACTAAGGCAATTGCGGTGGCAATAAGACGGGAGCGAGTTTTGGCCGGGTTTGGGGTTTTGCGCCCGTATCGTGCCGCTAGAAGTTCTGATTGAGTCTCCATCGTGTTTAAGGCTACATACTTAAAGCATGGACATTCTGTTTTCTGCGATCCTCGCCGCAACCCCGTCACCGTCTGTGGACCCGGCAAACACATACTTCAGCCCGGGCACTGTTGGGTTTTTGGCCGTGTTTGCAATGGCCTCGGGTGCAATTGCCCTGATCTTTGACATGGTGCGCCGTGTTCGCCGGGTACGATACCGTGCCGAAATCGAGGAGCGTCTTGACGCAGAGTCAGTCGAAAAGCCTGCAGCGCCGGCCAAACCTGCCCGCCCAGCACCTCCGGCCAAACCAAAGCGCGACTAATTATCTAGCCAAAACTCCCGGTTGCTGGTTCAAGTGCAATCAGCAAGATTCCCGCCCAATGGCACATAAATGCCAAAACGGTGAACGAGTGAAAAATCTCGTGAAATCCAAAATGGCCGGGGAAAGGGTTTGGCCGTTTGAAGCCGTACACGGCAGCGCCTAGGGTGTAGCAAAGCCCACCCACCAGAATAAGTATCATCATGGCGGCATTGGCGTTCATGAAATCCACAACATAGGCCATGGCGCCCCAGCCCATGCCAATGTAGATCGGCACATATAGCCACCGCGGTGCGTGAATCCAGAAGACTCTGAAACCAATGCCCAGCAGTGCGGTTCCCCAGATGATGCTCATGAGGATCACGGCTTTGTCTTGGGGCAGTGCCAGCCACGTAATCGGGGTGTAACTTCCGGCAATCAGTAAAAATATGTTGGCGTGGTCAATTCTTTTTAGAGTGACCTTTACGCGAGGGGTCCAGTTGAAGCGGTGGTAAAGCGCCGAATTGCCAAAAAGCAGTAATGAGCTGGCAAAGAATATCGCCGAGGTTATTTTGGCTGGAGCACCTTGAGCTAAAACAATGAGCACAACACCGCCGGCTATGACAAATGGCAAGACTCCAGCGTGAATCCAGCCACGCCAAGTAGGTTTTTCGTTTTGCGGTGATTCACGGAAACCCTCGGAAATAGGCATGCTCATGAGCCAACTCTACGCCTGCGATTGAAGTAGCGTTAGTCTGTGCGCAACTTGATTTATCGGCTCTACGAGAAGACCTTGGAACGTGGTCTTCGTGCTGAAGATTTACCTCGTCACGTTGGTGTGATTCTTGATGGTAACCGACGCTGGGCCGAGCGTCAGGGCAGCAGTTCGGCAAGCCACGGGCACGAGGTTGGGGCTGCTAAAACCATTGAATTCCTCGGTTGGTGCAGTGACCTAGGCATCAAAGTGGTCACGCTTTATCTGCTGTCAACGGACAACCTAAAGGGGCGCGAAAGCGCTGAATTACAAGAATTACAAAACATTATCGGCAAGCTAGCAACTGATTTAGCCAAGACCAAACGCTGGAAACTTCAGCTGGTGGGCGACCGTGAATCTCTGCCCCCTGCCTTGGCTGCATCGATTGCAAAAGCTGAATCACAAACAGCCAAGATAAATGGGTTGCATGTGAATTTGGCAGTTGGCTACGGTGGTCGCAAAGAGATTGCCGACGCGATGCGGTCTATTTTGCGACAGCATGCCAGCGAGGGAACCACGATTGACGAACTTGCCGAGTTGTTGAACCCAGATCTCATTACCCAACACCTATACACCTCAGGCCAGCCGGACCCCGACCTAGTGATTCGCACCTCGGGTGAGCAGCGACTTTCGGGCTTCTTGCTATGGCAGTCGGCGCAGTCAGAGTTCTACTTTGAAGAGGCTCTGTGGCCCGACTTTAGACGGGTTGATTTCTTGCGTGCTATTCGAGCCTTCGAATCACGCCACCGCCGTTTCGGCGCCTAAATTAACGCTCGGTAACGAGCAGTCATTTTTGGCGTGTCTTGCAATCTTTAATTTGTGACCCAGGCGTAATCTCGGCTCAAGCCGATACAAAGGAGCTTTGGTGGGTAAAGCAGAGGCAACAACTCAAAAGAAATCATCAGCGGTTGGCCAAGCAACTAAGACCTATGTTTTAGATACGTCAGTTTTGCTGTCAGACCCCAAAGCGCTTTTCAAATTTAAAGAGCAAGAAGTCGTAATTCCAATCATCGTGATTAACGAATTGGAAAAGAAACGTCACGACCCAGAGATTGGTTATTACGCTCGCCAAGCCCTGCGCCTGCTTGATGACTTGCGTGAAGAGCACGAGCGCCTTGATTTTCCAATTCAGGTTGGTGAAGGCGGAATCCTGAGGGTTGAACTCAATCACATTGACCAATCGGTGTTGCCGGCAGGTTTTCAATTGGGTGACAACGACAGCCGTATTTTGGCTTGTGCCTTCAACCTTGCCAGCGAAGGCGCAAACGTGACAGTGGTGTCTAAAGACCTTCCAATGCGCGTGAAGGCCGCAGCCTTGGGTATGGCAGCTGAGGAATACCGCAACGACAATGCCGTGGATTCAGGTTGGACTGGGTTGGCTGAAATCACTTTGACCGCCGATGAGATGGCAGACCTCTATGAGACTGAAATCATCAAGTACACAGGGGTCTCAAATCTGCCTGTAAACACAGGGCTAGTGATTTCATCTGAGCGTGGTCACGCGCTTGGTCGAGTGGAGAAGGGGCAGAAGATCAGACTGGTCCGCGGCGACCGAGATGTTTTTGGTGTTCATGGGCGTTCAGCTGAACAACGGCTGGCTATTGATGTGCTGCTTGACCCTGCGGTAGGAATTGTGTCTTTGGGTGGCCGTGCCGGCACAGGAAAGTCTGCCATGGCTTTATTGGCTGCGCTTGAGGCAGTGCTTGAGCGCAGGCAACACAAGAAAATCATAGTTTTCCGCCCGATTTTTGCTGTTGGAGGCCAAGAGCTTGGCTATTTGCCCGGCGGAGAAAACGAGAAAATGAACCCGTGGGGCCAGGCAATTTTTGACACCCTTGGTGCCTTGGTTTCAAAAGAGGTAATTGACCACATTGTTGACCGAGGCATTCTCGAGATTTTGCCACTGACTCACATTCGAGGCCGCTCGCTGCACGATGCATTTGTCATTGTTGACGAGGCGCAGTCGCTTGAGCGCAACGTCTTGCTAACTGTGCTGTCTCGAATTGGGCAGAACGCCAAGGTGGTTTTGACTCACGATGTTGCTCAGCGCGATAACCTCAGGGTTGGCCGCCACGACGGTGTAGCTGCCGTAATCGAGGCGCTTAAGGGGCATGACTTATTCGCTCACATCACATTGACTAGGTCTGAACGCTCGGCGATCTCTGCATTAGTGACAGACCTGCTGGATAACTAAAGTTCTGGCGTTGACCCGCCCAGGAACTGTTTAGGGCCGTTGGGGATAACCTCTGCCGCGCATTCGCGACGTTGGCTAACCTGCAGACATGAAACCTGAAGACTGGTTTGCCCTATGCGGGGTCGTGTATTTGGCTGCGGTCGCCATTCCACTATCCATAATCGATGTCAGAGAGCATCGATTACCCAATCGGCTAGTTCTTCCGGCACTGCCCATAGCACTTGCTGGGCAGGCAACTGCCTGCTTTATGAGTGCTGACTGGCCCAAACTTTGGCTAGCTATGGGTGCAGGGGGTGCGGCGTTTATTTTGGGCTTGCTTGCCAACCGGTACGCATCGTTGGGAATGGGCGATGTCAAGCTCATGGCCGTGCTGAGTGTGGCATTGACCTGGTACAGCCCGGTGTTGCCTCTGGTGGCGCTATTTTTGGCTTTGGCGGCGGCAACCATGGTTGTTCTGCCCAAGCTGTTGTTCAGGCGCTTGGCGCTTGCGGCGCAGGTGCCGCTGGGGCCTTACCTTTTGGGTGGTGCCTTTAGCTCATTTGCATCACTCTGGGTCGTGCCTCTGCTTTGAACCAGACGAATGCCGTCGGGAATCAATTCAACGAAACTAATCGCCAACATGATTGCTGCCACCATCAAGAGAAGGTGCGAGTTGATCTCGGAGTTCAGCAGATCACCGCTTAGCCAGACACCCGCCGCACCCATGACCTCGGCGATGGCCGAGATAGCGACCATTCCGAACGCCCACTTGCGGCTGGCTCCGGCTGCAAGGGCCAATGCTGCGATCGAGAGCCCTTCTGGAACATTTTGCAACCCAATGGCTAATCCAGTTCCTAATCCAGCGCCTAAGTCGGCACTTGCTGCTGCCACCGCTGCTGTTCCCTCGGGAATGTTGTGCAATGTAAGGGCAATGGTAACCACCGTGGCCGAGCCGATTAATCTAGTGGCCCGCTTCTGAAGTTGCGATGAAATGAGTTTGATAAGCGCAAAGACAGCAAAGCCCATCAATAACCAAAAAATAGAATCGGCCCAACCTGAGTCAATTGCCAAAGCGCTCGGAATTAGTTCAGCCACGCTGGCAGCAATCATGGCAGCCGCAGCTAACAGAAGGACGACGCCGTTAAACCGTTTGGTGTGTTTTTTGGTGCCAACCAGCGGGTAGCCCAAGAGGGTCGCGAGTGCAGCACCCGCGGCAATAACAAAACCTAGGTTTAGTGATTCGGGGATGGCGGTTCCTACAGGCCAGGGCTGGTCATTGAAAGCACGTCTAGCGCCTTGTCTAGTTGCTCCATGGTCAGCTTCTCGCCGTCAACATAACCAAGCTCAATCGTTGCCTCGCGAACGGTGAGACCCTTGGCAACAGAGTGTTTGGCAATCTTAGCGGCAGCTTCGTAGCCAATGTACTTGTTAAGCGGGGTCACGATTGAAGGGCTTGACTCTGCCAAAGCACGGGCGCGCTCAACGTTGGCTTCTAGACCATCTACAGTCTTGTCAGCCAAAAGGCGCATTGAGTTGGCGAGCAGGCGAATTGATTCGAGTAGAGCGTTGCCCATCACCGGGATGGCCACGTTCAATTCGAAGTTTCCGGTGGCGCCTGCCCATGCCACAGTTGCATCGTTTCCGATAACGCGCGCGCAAACCATCATGACTGCTTCTGGTACCACTGGGTTAACCTTGCCAGGCATGATTGATGAACCAGGTTGCAGGTCAGGAATGTGCAGCTCGGCGATGCCGGCGTTTGGGCCTGAACCCATCCAACGAAGATCGTTGTTGATCTTGGTCAATGACACAGCCAGAACACGCAGCGCTCCAGATGCTTCAACTAGGGCGTCACGAGCACCCTGAGCTTCAAAATGGTCGCGGGCCTCGGTGATAGGCAGGCCGGTCTCGGCCGCTAGTAGGCGAATTACCTCTTGAGGGAACCCCTTTGGAGTGTTGATGCCGGTACCAACTGCGGTGCCGCCAAGTGGAACCTCGGCAGTGCGCCCGATAGTGCCCTGAACTCGCTCAATAGCGTAGCGAATCTGGGCAGCGTAGCCGCCAAACTCCTGGCCCAAAGTTACTGGTGTGGCATCCATCAGATGGGTGCGGCCAGCCTTAACCACGGTCTTCCAGAGATCGCGCTTCTTCTCTAGGGCAATAGCAAGGTGGTCAAGAGATGGCAGCAAGTCGTTGATTAGCGCCGAAGTCACAGCCACGTGCACTGAGGTTGGAAAAACGTCGTTTGATGACTGCGATGCATTGACGTGGTCATTTGGGTGAACGTCTTTGCCGAGGCCGCGAGTTGCGAGTGTGGCCAAAACCTCGTTCATGTTCATGTTTGAAGAAGTGCCAGAACCGGTCTGGAAAACATCTACCGGGAACTCTTGATCGTGGTTACCAGCGATTACCAAATCGGCAGCATCGGCAATCGACTGGGCCAGTGCGGCATCCAAAACTCCAAGTTTGGCGTTTGCCAGAGCAGCGGCTTTCTTAATCTGGGCCAGCGCTGCAATGTGAGCACGCTCTAGAGGAGTGCCAGAAATCGGAAAGTTCTCGACAGCGCGTTGGGTCTGTGCGCGATAAAGAGCGTTTACAGGAACCTTTACTTCACCCATGGTGTCGTGTTCAATGCGGAATTCCACTGTTTGGCCTTTCGGTAATTAGTTGATTTCGCCAACGGTGACAATCGGGGCAATTTCTCCCAAAGATAGGGTGTAGTGCGCCCCCACGATGGCTAGTTTCCCTGATTTCACTGCGTTTGCAATTAGTTGACTTCTGGTGAGAAGTTCGTTGATGGTGTCTTTTACATGCAGATCAGTCACCTGATCAATGTGATGCATGCCCTGTAGGTTTGCTGATTCAACGGTCGGGCGAATGCGCTCAACCAAGTTGTGAATGAAGGTGCCTTGGGCCTGAAGCTTGCCTTCAGTGGCATCAATGGTGGCCCGGATAGCACCGCATTCATCGTGCCCCAAGACAATTATTAGGGGTACGCCGAGTACTTCTACCGAGTATTCGAGCGAACCAAGAATGGTCTCGGCAATAATCTGGCCGGCATTTCGAACTACAAATAGGTCGCCGAGGCCGACATCAAAAATAATCTCAGCTGAGAGTCTTGAGTCAGAGCAGCCAAAAAGAGCAGCGAATGGTTTTTGCTGACCCGCTAATTGCTCGCGGCGGTCAATGTCTTGGCGTGGGTGAGCAGGCGAGCCCGACACAAATCGGTGGTTGCCAGCTGCCATTGCCGCCCATGCCTCTTGAGGTGTCTGTGGGCGTGCTAGCTCACTCATTTGGATAGCTCCTTTTCGACCAAGGCAGCGAATTCAGCAAACTCTTCAGCCGAAGCGGTGCCTTCTAGCGAGATGTAGTCTCCATCGCGCTCATAGGTCCAAAGAATAGGGTCTGCGTCTACGTTTGGTCCAGGAACTAGTTTTAGCCAGTTATTGCTGCCAGCAATTGAGTCCTCTGGAATAAAGCCTGCGGTTCTGAGCGCAACCCAGGTTGGGTTCACTTCAAATGCCTGAGTGAGACCGATGTACTGATTTTTTGGACCAACAAAGCCAACTTTCCAGTAGTCCACACCATCTGCGGCAGTGGCAACCCAAGTTGCACGGTTTGCCCACCAGCCCTCAGGTAAGGGCAGACCAAGAACTTGCTGTCCCGCCTGAATTGAGGCCGATTCCGCAATCTCAATGTGGTCAACCGGCTTAATTCTGTTGCTGTCATCGCGTGGCACCACAAGCACAATGGCGAGCATGACACCTAGAGACGCGGCCAGCGAGAGCAAAAGGTTAATTACCGTTTGCTTGGCGCGGTGTTTTGCTGCTGAATCCTCACTCATTTGGCGCCCTTTTTGGCTTCTAGAGCCTCATCCAGACGCTTGCGTGCGCCAGTCAGCCAGCTTTCACATTGGTTTGCCAGGGCTTCTCCCCGCTCCCAAAGCGTAAGCGAGGCCTCGAGAGTAACTGAGCCCTGCTCAAGCTCGGCAACGACCTTCACCAGTTCATCACGGGCAGTCTCATAACTCATTGACGCAACATCTGCATTTGCAGCGGTCTTAGAGGTTGATTTTTCGGCAGTCATCGTAGTGTCCAGTCTATTTCTTAGTTTGCGGTTACGCCCAGCTGGCCCTTGGCCAGGCGAACGGTCAGCTCTTGCCCCTTGGCAACTTTTTTGGCATCTGAAACCACGTGCCCGTTGGCGTCGCGCAGTACGGCGTAACCTCGATCAAGTGTGGACTGTGGTGACAGTGAGCGGACCTGCTGTTTCAAGTGGCCAATCAGCATGCCCTCGCGGGTCAATAACTGATCCAGTTGAGACCTGATCTGCAAAGTCCATCTTTCCAGGTCAACTGATTTCTCGTCGATGAAAGTAAACGGGTTTTCCAGGATCGGACGGGTGCGGACCTGAGCCAAGAATGCCTCTTGGCCACCTAGAAGATTGTCGATTCGCAGAAACGAGCGTTGCCGGAATTGAGAGATCTTGTGTAGCTCCTCGGCCACATCTGGCACGACTCGCTTGGCCGCATCAGTTGGAGTAGAAGCCCTTAGGTCGGCAACATCGTCTAGAACGGGCCTGTCGTTTTCATGGCCAATTGCAGAAACCAAAGGCGTTTGGCACGCGGCTGCCGCCCGAACCAGTGCCTCGTCGCTGAAAACCAAAAGGTCTAGAAAGGACCCACCACCACGAGCAATGATTATGACATCGACGCTTGGGTCGGAATCTAGCTCTTTGATGGCCGCGATGACTTCTGGAGCTGCTTTGTCGCCTTGAACCAAAGTATGGATTACGCGAAAATCAACCTGTGGCCAGCGCAGGCGGGCATTCTGAAGCACGTCTTTTTCAGCGTCAGAGTCTTTTCCGGTGATGAGCCCAATTCGATTCGGAAGGAACGGCAACATAACTTTGCGCTCGGGAGAGGTCAGGCCCTCTGCGGTCAGCTGGGCCCGCAGCCGCTCGATGCGCTCGAGAAGCTCACCCAGCCCAACTTTGCGCATTTCAAAAACCTGCATGGTCAGCTTGCCGCCCTTTGGCCAGAACGCAGGTTTGATCAAGGCAAGAACTCGGTCGCCCTGCTTCAAGTCTTTTGGAATCTTGGCTACATTCCAAGAGTGAATCGAAACACTGTTCTCGATTTGTAGGTCTCTGAGCTCGCCAAACATGTTGCTAGGGCCAACTTTGATTGACGCCAGTTCGCCCTCGATCCAAAGCATGCCCAAGCGGTCAATCCACTCTTTAAGGGTTAGCGAAAGTCTTGAAACTGGCCACGGTGAGATTTCAGAGCTCACTTTTGAGGCGCCGCCGAATTCGTCTTCGTTCACGCTGCCCTCCCGTTTAGCCACCACAATCCATCAATCGAAGCCGTTTATCATTGAGGGGTGACTGAAATCAAGAATACCGTTGACCTAGGACGACCAGCCTCCTCAAAGAAGGTTCTGTTGGCCTCTCCGAGAGGCTACTGTGCAGGTGTTGATCGGGCGGTAATTGCAGTCGAAAAAGCTTTAGATCACTACGGTTCACCTGTTTATGTGCGCAAGCAAATCGTTCACAACAAGCACGTTGTCGTATCGCTGGAAAAGCGTGGGGCAATCTTTGTTGACGAAGTTGACGAGGTGCCAGAGGGTTCTGTACTGGTTTTCTCGGCTCATGGTGTCTCTCCGGCAGTAGTTGCGGCGGCTGCCGAGCGCGGGCTAAACACTATTGATGCCACTTGCCCGCTAGTTACTAAGGTGCACCGCGAGGTCCAGCGATTCGCGGCCGATGACTATGACATTCTGCTGATTGGCCACGAGGGTCACGAAGAAGTTGAAGGCACTGCTGGCGAAGCCCCAGAAGTTGTCCAGATTATTGACAAAGAAGACAGCATTGCTAACGCTCGCGTTCGTGACCCAAAGAAGTTGATTTGGTTGTCGCAGACCACATTGTCGGTCGACGAAACCATGGAAACCGTTATTAAACTTCGCGAGAAGTACCCAACACTGCAGAACCCACCTAGCGACGATATTTGCTACGCCACCCAGAACCGTCAGGTGGCCATCAAAAAGGTCGGTGCCGCATCGGATTTGGTAATTGTCGTTGGATCTGAGAACTCATCAAACACTGTTCGTTTGGTTGAGGTTGCTCTTGAGGCTGGCGCAAAGGCTTCATACCGGGTTGACTTTGCCTCAGAGATTCAGGACAGCTGGTTTGAGGGAGTTGAAACCGTAGGTGTTTCGTCAGGCGCTTCGGTTCCAGAAGAACTGGTAGATGAAGTTCTTGACGACTTGGCTCGCCGTGGCTTCGGAGATGTGCGAACCGTGCAAACCGCTGAAGAAGATGTTCAGTTCTCGCTGCCTGCTGAGCTTAGAAAAGAGCTAAAAGCCGCAGGCACCGACGTTAGCAATAAGGTCAAGCGGTCCTAGTTAAGTTGTCTTAAGTCGCGTCAAATCTACTGGATTCCTTTCGAACTTCGACAAGCGAACTTAAGCAAAGAACCTCCGTTCAAATTGAACGGAGGTTCTTTGTTTTTCAAACTTGAATTACAAGCTCATTGACTTTCCTGCTGAACCAAGTTCGGCAGCAGCCTCGCCAACGCGGGCAGCCATGCCGGCCTCAGCCAACTTGCCCCATGCGCGTGGGTCGTAGTGCTTCTTGTTTCCAACTTCGCCGTCCACCTTTAGCACGCCATCGTAGTTTGACAGCATGTGACCTGCGATTGGGCGGGTGAAGGCATACTGCAAGTCGGTGTCAATGTTCATCTTGATTACACCGTGTGAAACTGCCTCAGCAATTTCTTCTGGAGTTGAACCTGAACCACCGTGGAACACTAGGTCAAACGGCATCAACTTTCCGTACTTTGCGCCAACCGCAGCCTGGATCTCACCAAGAAGCTCAGGGCGCAGCTTTACGTTGCCTGGCTTGTAAACACCGTGTACGTTACCGAAAGTTAGGGCTACCATGTAGCGGCCATTCTCGCCAAGGCCAAGTGCTTCTGCGGTAGCTAGACCGTCTTCAGGGGTGGTGTAGAGGTGCTCACCCATGCCACCCTCAACGCCGTCTTCCTCGCCGCCAACAACGCCAACTTCAATTTCAAGAACGGCACCAATGTTGTTGGTTAGAGCAAGCATCTCTTTGGCAATAACTAGGTTCTCTGCCATTGGAACAGCTGAACCGTCCCACATGTGTGAGTTGAATAGTGGGTCCTGGCCAAGCTTTACGCGCTCTTGTGAGATTGCGATCAATGGGCGAACAAACTCGTCTAGCTGGTGCTTTGCGCAGTGGTCGGTGTGCAGGGCCACGGTGATGCCGTAGTTCTTTGCTGCCTCGCGGGCAAACGCGGCCATTGCTGCAGCTCCGGCAGCCATCTTCTTAACGGTAGGGCCTGACCAGTACTCGCCACCACCGGTGGTTACCTGAATGATGCCGTCTGAGCCAGCCTCTGCCAAACCAGCAAGAGCTGCGTTTAGAGTCTGTGAGCTTGAAACGTTGATTGCAGGGTAAGCAAAGCCACCGTTCTTGGCGCGGTCAAGCATTTCTAGGTATTGGTCTGGTGATGCAACTGGCATTGCTAGTCTCCTAAGTTTTTTGGGGTTAACGACGTCATCGGCGGCTTAATAAGATGTTAGCAAGGATGCGGGTTTGTCCGCTCCAGGAAAGGCGCCATGAGTCTGCACAGTGCAAACGCCCCAACCCTAGACATCTTCACCGCCACCGTGGCTGCGGCGGCGGGTTGCTGGAACCTGGTGGGTTCTGGAGATAAGAATGCGGTGGATGGCGCTGCTGTAGATGCCATGCGTGCGTCGTTGCGCGGCGCTGCATTCGGCGGAATTGTCGTGATTGGCGAGGGTGAAAAAGACGAAGCGCCAATGCTCTACAACGGCGAGATTATTGGCGGAGGACAGCCAGTTGAATGGGACATTGCGGTAGACCCGGTAGATGGCACCGCTCTTGCTGCAGGTGCCTTGAATGGTGCGGTTTCGGTTATGGCTGCTGCGAATCGAGGCGCCATGCTGGCCGCCTCAGAGGTTTACTACATGCAAAAAATTGTCAGCGGGGCAGCAGCAAGGGGAGTGCTTGATCTAGACGTCTCGGCAACCGAAAACATTCGGCGTCTGGCTGCTGCACTGGGTAGTTCGGTATCTGAGGTTCGAGTGGCCGTCATCAACAAGCCACGAAACTATGACTTGATTGCTGAGGTGCAGCAGTCTGGCGCTACTTGGGTGCGGTTTGATGAGGGTGACATAACCATGGCTGTTGCCGCAGCCACCCCTGACAGTGGCATTGATTTGCTTCTGGGAGTTGGCGGAGCACCCGAGGGCGTGGTTACTGCTTGCGCTGTGCAAATTCTGGGCGGATTCATGCAAACACGATTTGCTCCCGAAACACCAGACGAAATCTCGCGCGCATTGGCGGCAAACTATGACCTTGAGCGAAAATTTGAACTCGATGAACTGGTCTCTGGTGACAACTTTATCTTTGTGTGCACCGCAATTACCGATGGCCCGTTGGCCCAAGGTGTGCGAGAGACCGATGACTATCTAGAAATTCAGACTTTTGTGCTGGACAGTCAACTAGGTGATGCGAGAGTGCTGTCAGTACAGCTGCCCAAAGAATAACTAGGGCAAAACACAAAAAAGTATTAGATGTGAGCTGGTTCGCCTAGAGGCTCGTCACGGTTTGGCTCCACAGTCAAGAATGCTTCTGGCATGCCATCTAGGTTCTGCAGACCAGAGGTTGGCTGCTGAACAGCAACGGCACCCCACTGAACAGCAGTGGTCACGCCCTTTGGAACATCAAAACCGACCCCAAAGCGTGAATCTGGCTCAACGGTGGTGGTCTCGGCGACTGCTGACAAGAAACCGGCAAGAGTTGAATCGCCAGCACCAACAGTGTTGATTACCTTGATTGGCGGCGTGCGGGCTGCCCAAGCGTGATCCTTGGTGACAGCAATCATGCCGTCGGCACCAAGAGAGGCTAGAACACACTCAACACCGTGAGCGCACAGTTCGCGAGCCGCATCAATAACGTCACCGTTGGTTAGTAGCGAACGGCCAACTGCAGAAGCTAGCTCCTCAGCGTTTGGCTTCATAACGCTGGCTGCACCCTTGCGAGCCCAGATTTGAAGTGGCTCACCAGAGGTGTCCAGGGCAACGCGAACACCCATTTGCTTCATGGCGTCAAAGATTGGCTGAAGGTCTACGTAGGTGCCTGTTGAAAGATCGTTTGGTAGGGCGCCTGCAATAACCAGCCACTTGGCCTCAGCTTTGCGAACAGTCTCGACGGTTAGGTCAATAACTGCTTTCCAGTCCTCTGAACTTAGTGGGCGCGGTGCCTCGTTTACCTTGGTGGTTGCACCGTCTTTGATAACCATGGTGGTTGATACGCGCAGGGTGCCGTCTACCCAAAGCGGCACGAGAGATTCAGTGTGGCCGGTGCGTGCCAGAACGCTTGGGTCTGAGTTGCCAATTGGCACTACTCCAGGAGCAGCCATGCCGATAAGGTTTAGGCCCTTAGTTACGTTGATGCCCTTGCCGGCTAGCTCTTCAACAACGCCATCAGCGCGGTTTACGCCACCCTCAATAAGGTCGTGCACGTAGTAGGTGCGGTCAAGGGTTGGGGCAGGGGTGAGTGTGACAACTGGTGATTTGATGTCAGACATTGGTACTCCTTGAAGTTGCTAAGTTAGTCGCCGATTTCAGCGGTAAACGGGATATCGGGCTGCAAACTTCATTGTCGAGCGCTTCGAAAAGTATACCCAAACCAATCGCCGCAACAGTGATTTGAAGTTACAAACGAAGTTCTTTGTTACCGTTCTGAGATGTTTGGGTTTTCGGTCAATTCACTGGCGCTCAAGCTGGTGGGGGTCACATCTAGTTCTTTTGGTGAGGCAATCTGTTCGGTGCCCAGTTGATTCTCGTCAAGATCGTTCAGCTTTCGTGCAGTCACAAGCACTCTTGACTCGAGGCTAGATATAAAACCGTTGTAATCGCGGACCGAGGCAGTTAGAGATCGGCCAAGTTTGTCCGCGTGCTCGGCTAGTTTTCCAACGCGTTCGTAAAGTTCTTTACCCAGCTTGATCATGGTTTTGACCGAGGTTTCATCGGCATTTTGGCGCCAAATGTAGTTAATGGTCTTTAGAACCGAGAAGAGGCTTACCGGAGAGGCTAGGGCCACGTTCTTCTTAAAGGCGTATTCCAGCAAAGCCGGGTCAGCATCAAGAGCTGCTGAAAGCAGAGACTCGCTCGGAACGAAAGCGATAACAAAATCAGGGCTAGCCTGCAGGCCGCTCCAGTAACCCTTCGAAGCTAGGGCGTCGATGTGCCCCTTGACCGCTTTTACATGCTCATCAATCAGCTTTTTGCGGCGGGCAAGCTCTTCGTTAGAGGCTAGCTCTGAGATGGTTGATGCCTCTTGGTAAGAGTTAAAGGGAACCTTAGAGTCGATGGCCAAAGACTTGCCACCTGGAAGATTGATCACCATGTCGGCGCGTCCGGTGCCCGTGCTGGTGCTGAAACTTGCCTGTTCGTCAAAGTCGGCATGTTTGATTAGGCCGGCTAGCTCGACCAACTTGCGCAGCTGGGTCTCGCCCCAAACCCCGCGAATACTGTTTGATGACAATGCCTGTGAGAGTTGCTGAGTTTGCTTGCGCAAAGCCTCGTCTGAGTCAATAGCGCTCTTCAACTGTTGCTGAATGGTGCCAAATTGCTCGGTGCGTTCGCGCTCCAGGCGGGTGACGACCGATTGCATTTGTTCCAGGTGAACTTTTACCGGCGCCAATGCCTGAAGCATGCGGTTTTCTTCGCGATCGCGTTCGTCTCGCTCGCGTTTTTCTGTTTGTGCCTGAGTCAACTGTGCGGTCAGGCCAGAAACATTGGCCTGAAGTCCCGCGATCTGCACCTGCAATTCTTGGGCCTCAGTTGTGTCAGCCGATTTGCGTAGTTTGGCAGCAAGCCAGCCCAAAACTAAGCCGACCACGAGACCGATGATCAGAAAAATATAAGAATCCATGTCCCGAGTATTTCACTAGCCTCTGACAAAGACCGTGAACTGCTGCTACAGCTGCTTGAAAACCTGCTTAGTAGCCGTTAGTAGGTCTGTTAAATTTTCGGCACCGTGCCGATCTGCCGCGTGAATAATTATTCGGGCACAGGCGTCGCTATCTGCTAGGGCATCGTGGTGATCAAACTCTTCGTGCCCAATTGTGTAAGCCACGGCGTTTAGCCGGTAGGAATCAATGTTGTAGGTCTTGCGTGAGATAGCTAGCGAACAGGTGTAATTCAACTGGGGTAAGGCCATACTGATTAACCCGGCGGTGGCGCGCAATACCCCCATGTCAAAGGGGGCATTGTGAGCAATCAAGGTGTCGTTGCCAATAAATGCCAGCATGATCTCTAATGCTTCGGCAGCCGTAGCAGCGCCGTCAACATCGCTGGGGCGAATGCCATGAATCTTGATATTGCCTGGGTGAAACCAATCGTTGGGCGCCGGAGGCTGAATCAGAAATGCCAGAGTTTCAACAATCTTGGCGTCACGCACCCTAACCAAGCCAACGGCACACGGGCTAGCCGGCGAACCATTGGCGGTCTCAAAGTCAATCGCGGTGAAATCTAGGGGCACAGCACAAGTCTGCCAGCATTGTGCGACAGCAAAGTAGACTTGACCCTTATGGCTCTAACAATCGGAATCGTGGGACTGCCCAACGTAGGCAAGTCAACCCTTTTTAACGCACTAACCAAGAACAACGTTTTGGCAGCGAACTACCCGTTCGCCACAATCGAACCAAACGTGGGTGTTGTCAACCTTCCAGACCCACGACTTCAGGGTTTGGCTGGCATGTACGGATCAGAGCGCATTCTTCCAGCTCCAGTTTCATTCGTTGACATCGCCGGCATTGTGCGTGGTGCATCAGTAGGCGAGGGCCTGGGTAACAAGTTTCTGGCCAACATCCGCGAGGCAGACGCCATTGCCCAAGTTGTGCGTGGCTTTGTTGACGGCGATGTAGTTCACGTAGACGGCAAAGTTGACGCCGCGAGTGACATTGAAACCATCAACACTGAGTTGATTCTGGCCGACATGGAAACGCTAGACAAGGCGCGCCCGCGTATTGAAAAAGAAGTCAAGGGCAAGAAGATGGAGCCGGCGGCTCTCGAGGCGATCGATGCTGCCAAGGCTGTTCTTGACGCAGGTAAGCCACTTTCATCAAGCGATGTTGACTTAAGCCCAATCAAGGAAATGGGTCTCCTTACCGCCAAACCAATCATCTATGTCTTCAACGTTGACGAGAGCATTCTGACCGACGCTGGCAAAAAGAAGGCGCTCGCCGACTTGGTTGCTCCAGCTGAGGCTGTATTCCTTGACGCCAAAGTGGAGTCAGAACTTATCGATCTTTCGGCTGAAGAAGCCAACGAGCTTCTTGCATCGTTGGGGCAAGACGAGTCTGGTCTTGACCAATTGGCTCGAATTGGCTTCGACACCCTTGGTTTGCAGACTTACCTGACAGTCGGCCCTAAAGAGGCGCGCGCCTGGACTATTCATAAGGGCTGGACAGCCCCGCAAGCCGCAGGTGTCATTCACACCGACTTTCAGCGTGGGTTCATCAAGGCCGAAATTGTTTCCTATGACGACCTAATGGCTGCTGGCTCAATGGCCGACGCCAAGGCGGCAGGCAAGGTCCGCATGGAAGGCAAGGATTACGTCATGAAGGATGGCGACGTAGTCGAGTTCCGTTTCAACGTCTAGGGGTTCAACCATGAAGCAAGAATTTCTCTATTCGGTCGAACGTAGCTACCCAATTTCTATCGAAGAAATGTGGGCGGCGTGGACCGAACCTGCTCAGCTAGAGCAGTGGTACAGCCCAACCGTTTTGACTGTAGTTCCTGGCTCAGCAGTTTCTGACACTCGCGTGGGCGGAATCTGGGCCATTGGTGTAGACGTGTCAGCAAATGGCTTCAACGCCTATTTTTGGGGTGAGTACCAGGTGGTTGATCGGCTCAGCAAGTTGGTGCACACCATGCACTACAGCCAAGACGAGGCTGAATTTGTTGGCAAGGACATGACCACACCTTCTCACCGCATTGAGATTGATTTTGAGACACGCGATGGCCAGGCTTGGGTACGTTTTAGCCAGTATGGCGAGATGCCGGCTGAGCAAATCGATGCAACTCGCAGCGGCATGGAGAGCTACTTTGATTCCCTAGAACAGTTCGTTCAGGGTTTTGACAGCAAAACACCGTAGGCTTGGCCCTATGACCGTTGCCTTAGCCACCAGAACTGCCACTAATTTTCACGAGGTTCTGAACCTGGTCAAGGCTGCGGGTCTTCTGAAAAAGAAACCTAGCTTTTACGTAATTCGACTCGGTGCAATCTCTGTTATTGCCACTAGCCTGTGGGTAGCCGGAGGCTTCATTGGTGTGGCCTTTGAATCACACTGGGCTTGGATCTTTGCCGGGTTTGCAATTGCCGGCCTGTTGGGTGTGATGAGTGCACAATATGGATTTATTGCACACGAGGCCGCTCACCGACAGATCTTTCAAAACAACAAGGCGAATGATGCGCTTGGGCTGGTTTTGGCAAACCTGTTTGCTGGTCTTAGCTACGGATTTTGGCTGCGAAAGCACAACAAGCACCACCAGCACCCAAACCAGATTGGTCAAGACCCAGACATCGCGATTCGAATTCTGAGTTTCACGCCAGAATCGCGCGACCAAAAGCGCGGGCTAGAGCGCTGGATCAGCGAACGTCAAGGCTACTTCTTTCCTTTCCTTCTTCTCCTAACCGGATTTGACTTGCTGCTGGACAGTGTTGCCAATCTGCGCCGCAAAGACCGACCAATTGGTCAGCGCCTGCTTGAGTTTTCTCTAATGATTGTTCGCCAGACTTCTCCTTACCTTTTGATGGCTTGGATGTTTGGCTGGCTTTGGGCAATTGCGCTTTGGGTTTTCATGATGATGGCCTTTGGGTTCTTCATGGGCGCTGCATTTGCCCCAAACCACAAGGGCATGCCTCTAGTGTCAAAGGACGCCAAGATTGACTTCTTTGAGCGTCAGGTTTTGACCAGCCGCAACATCAAGGGCAGCTGGTTGAAAGACAACCTTATGGGTGGCCTTAACTATCAGGTGGAGCATCACCTGTTTCCTTCAATGCCAAGGCCAAACCTAATCAAGGCCAACGCTATTGTGAAAAAGTTCTGTGAAGAAAAAGGCGTGACCTTGGTCGAGATGAACTTGATGGCCAGTTACAAAGTCATCATCGATTACCTCAGCAAAGTTGGATTGAGCAACAACGCAGACCCGTTTGTGTGCCCGATGGTGGCAACTCTGCGCCCACGCAACTAGCAGGGCTACCTATGATTGCAGCATGACTGCAATCGATGAGTATTTGGCTTCAACTACCGGTTGGCAACAAGAAATGTTGCTCGAGTGGCAACGAGCCATCATGGAGTTGGAGCCGACCGCCGAACAAGTAATTTATTACGGTGTGCCGTGTTTCAAAGTAGACGGAAGTGCGATTGGCGGTTTTGCCGCCTACAAAAACCACTGCGCTTACTTTCCGTTTAGCGGAGAGACGCTTCGCACGCTTTCGGCCCAGCTCGAGGGGTACACCACTACAAGTGGTTCGCTACACGTTGGAAAAACGCAAGAACTCGGCAATAATTTGTTGAAGCTGCTTATCGAAACGCGTAAGCAAGAAATTGCTGCCGGTTACGGTCGCGGAAAGAAGAAGTAAATGGACTTTACTCAAATCAACTGGCTCGCCGTTTTCGTGGCTTCGATTGCCGGGTTCGTAATTGGCGGTATTTGGTTTGGCCCAAAAACTTTCTACCCAATCTGGTGGAAGCTCAATGGCAACGAACCGGTAAACGGCCCTGACGGATCAAACCCACTGGTTCTTTTTGGTTCAACCTATGTTGCTACCTTGGCGCAGGCTACAACCGTTGCCGTTCTGGTCGAGCTTGGATCGGTGGTTATTGCTGGTTTTGGTGCGTGGGAGGGGCTTGCGACTGGTGCCTTAGTGGGTGCTGGCGTTGCTGCAGCTTCATCGCTATCTCACCGACTATTTGCGCGTCAAGGCTTTGGCGTTTGGATCATTGAAGTTGGGCAAGACATTGTCTCCCTAGCAGCAATGGGTCTGATTATTGGCGGCTGGCTGTAAAGCTTAGAGAAACAAAAATCCCCGGTAGCCACTAGGCCACCGGGGATTTTTTATTTGATTACTTGCTGCAGGTGCAACCGCCGCCGCAGCAGCCATCTGAAATCTTGAACATATTCGCCTCCCTCTTTTGGGTCATATCAAGAGGGTACATCCAGTACATCTGGTGTCAAGCAAAGCACAGCAAATTCTAAGAATTTGGGGTTACTTGATCACTCGCATTTGAGGGCCAACCACCACAGAGCCTTCAGGCAAATCTTTAGTAACGGTAGTGCCAGCTCCAATAGACGAGTTATCGCCGATGGTGATGTTGCCAAGAACGGCAGCGCCGGCACCAATGATTACGTTGTTGCCAATAGTCGGGTGGCGCTTGCTGGTTATGTTTTCTCGACCGCCAAGGGTTACACCGTGGTAAATCAATACGTCATCGCCAACAATCGCAGTTTCGCCAATAACCACACCCATGCCGTGATCAATTACAACTCGGCGGCCAATTTTGGCACCAGGGTGAATCTCGATTCCGGTCCAGAAGCGTGTCCAAAGCGAGTGCAAACGGGCAGGAATTCTCCAACCCCAGCGCCAGAGCATGTGCGCAACCTGGTGTGACCAAAGTGCGTGCAGCCCTGGGCTGGTTAGGAATAATTCAAACCGCGACTGGGTCGCTGGGTCGCGCTGAACGCCGGCGACTAGGTCTTCGCGAAAATGTATCAAAGTACCTTTTAGTCTAGGTCCTGAAGGTCCTTGTAAAGCACTGTAGATAGGTAACGCTCGCCGAATGATGGAATGATCACGACGATCTTCTTGCCAGCAAATTCAGGTCGGGCAGCAATCTGCGAGGCACCCCAAATAGCTGCACCAGAAGAGATGCCACCAAGGATTCCCTCTTCGGCGCCCAGGCGGCGTGACCACTTGATTGCTTCTTCGGTAGGTGCATCTAGCACCTCGTTGTAAACAGTGGTGTCCAAAATCTCAGGAATGAAGTTTGCGCCGATTCCCTGGATAGGGTGGCCAGCCGGGGTTCCACCGTTAAGAATCGGTGAAGCCTCAGGCTCAACAGCAAAGATCTTGATGTCTGGGTTGAGAGCCTTCAGGGCCTGACCCACACCGGTGATGGTTCCTCCGGTGCCGATACCGGCAACAATTGCCGCTACCTGGCCGTCTGTGTCGCGCCAGATTTCTTGTGCGGTGGTGTTGCGGTGAATCTCTGGGTTTGCTGGGTTAGCAAACTGGCGAACCTGAACAGCGCCCTGGGTTGCACCAATTTCTTCAGCCTTGGCAACCGCGCCTCGCATGCCTTCGGCGGCAGGAGTTAGTACCAGCTCGGCACCGTAGGCACGCAATAGCGTGCGGCGCTCCTTGCTCATTGAGTCAGGCATGGTCAGGATGACCTTGTAGCCGCGAGCGGCACCGACCATGGCAAGTGCAATTCCGGTGTTTCCGGAGGTTGCCTCAACGATTGAGCCACCAGGCTTCAACGCACCAGACTTTTCGGCGGCGTCAACCATGGCAATACCAATACGGTCTTTAACGGTGGCAGATGGGTTGTAGAACTCTAGCTTGGCTAGAACCTCAGCTGGGCCGTCGATGATGCGGTTAATGCGGACTAGAGGTGTGTTTCCAACTACCTCGGTGATGTTGTTGTAAATCGCCATGATTTCCTTCGAATAGGACAAGGTGGTGCTCTTGGGTCAAATATAGCCATGCAATTTCGACTGTTTCGGACTGTTACGGTTTAGCGATAACCTCATTCTGTGAAGCAATTACTGCGTGGAATCAACCCTTGGTTGCCAGTCTTTGCGTTCGTCACGATGTTTCACATAATGCGGGGTTCGGTGGGGGATGCAATCATTTTTGGCACCGGCACTGCGCTGCTCATAGCTGACTGGAAAAAGCTAATTCCACTTCACATGCCAGAGCGACCACAGATCAGCATCAAGACCATTCTTTTTGTCATGGCCATAAGTAGTGCGGTTCTGTTCTTTTCTGAGCGCAGTGGCTGGCAAGACAAGGTGTTGTTGCTTGCTTTAGCCCCTGTGGCTGTAGTGATGGTTTATTACCGCGATCACGGCCCTAAGCCGTCATCAACCCCCTTGATGGCTAGGACCAAGTGGATCTGGATCACCTTGGCGCTGATTATGGCTGTCTCTGAGCTATTTGCCTATATATTTGCTGAGGTCTACCAGGATGACCTTACCTATCCAACAATTTCGATATTGGTGAATCCGGTACTCGATTCGCCATACGGCCGCGCCATCTTCCTAATTGTTTGGATGGCAATTGGGGTTGGGTTATTGCAGATTCGAAGGGGTAGAAGGAAATGACTATCCCTCTAATCGAATACCTAGTTGTTATCGCTGCCGGAATCGTTATCTGGCTGTTAGGAAGATTTCGCCCAGGGCTAGTTGCCCCATTTGGCGCGCTTGTTGCTCGAATCATGCACCACCGAAACACCAGATTGGCTCTGGTAGTGGTTTGGTGGTGGCTAGGTTGGCATTTCTTTACTGAATAGCGTGTTGCGGTTGTGCCTATACTGTTGTTTAATGTCAGTATGTTAGGACAAAGACCTAACCGCCTATCAGTAGAAAGTGCAGCATGACCGAGCGCAATCAACCATTCGATGTCATTACCATCGGTCGCGTGGGAGTAGACATCTACCCACTGCAAACCGGTGTTGGCCTTGAAGACGTAACCAGTTTCGGAAAGTTCCTTGGCGGAAGCGCGACCAACGTTGCGGTTGCTGCAGCCAAATACGGTCTGAAGTCAGCTGTTATTACCCGTACCGGTAACGACCCGTTCGGCAAGTACATTCACACCGAATTGCAAAGACTTGGCGTTAGCGACAAGTTTGTTTCGGGTGTCGAAGGTCTGCCAACCCCAGTTGTGTTCTGCGAGATTTTTCCGCCAGATGACTTTCCGCTTTACTTCTACCGCGAGCCAAAGGCCCCAGACCTAGTCATTAACTCAAACGAGCTAGATTTAGACGCAATCTTGCAGGCCAAGGTTTACTGGTCAACCGTTACTGGTTTGAGTCAGGAGCCTAGCCGAACCGCCCACCACGTGGCTTGGGATGCTCGTGGTCGCAAAGATCACACCATTCTTGACCTTGATTACCGCCCAATGTTCTGGGCTTCACCTGAGCTAGCTACCGAGCAGGTTGCCCGCGCTTTGGAAAAGGTGACCATCGCGATTGGCAACAAAGAAGAGTGCCAGGTGGCTGTTGGTGAAACCGAGCCAATGCGTGCTGCCGATGCTTTGCTTGAGCGTGGTCTTGAGTTGGCAGTGGTCAAGCAGGGTCCAAAGGGTGTTCTAGCAAAGACTCGCACTGAGACCGTCGAGGTGCCGCCTTACTTTGTTGACGTAATCAATGGCTTGGGTGCCGGCGACAGCTTTGGTGGGGCATTCTGCTATGGCCTGCTTCAGGGCTGGGATCTCAAGCGCATTCTCAAGTTTGCCAACGTTGCCGGTGCAATTGTCGCCAGCCGCCTAGAGTGCTCAACTGCAATGCCAAGTTTTGAAGAAGTTGAAGAAATTCTGAAGGGAATGAACTAATGGCGCTGGACTTTGAAGCGGTACGCAACACGCGTGCGGCTAATCCGGGCAAACTTGCCGAGATTTATGCCACCAGAAAACGCCGCGAGGTAATCAAGGGTGATGGCCGCCTCTTCATTATCGCTGCCGACCACCCTGCCCGCGCTGCTCTTGGTGTTGGTAAGGATGCCGAGGCAATGGCTAACCGCTACCGCCTCCTGGAGCACTTGGCAATTGCGCTACAAAACCCTGGTGTTGACGGTGTTTTGGGTACCCCAGACATCATCGATGACTTGGCTTTGCTTGGTTTGCTTGACGACAAGTTGGTTGTTGGATCAATGAACCGCGGCGGACTAAAAGGTGCATCTTTTGAAATGGATGACCGATTTGGCGCTTACGACATTGACGGAATCAAGCGCGATGGTTTGGACTTTGCCAAGACTCTAAACCGCGTGAACTTCAGTGACGCTGGTACCGCGAACATGCTTGAGGCTACTGCTAAGGCGGTTAGTGAGGCTGCGGCCGCCGGAGTGCCAATCATGCTGGAGCCATTCATCAGCGAATGGGTCAACGGTGCGATCAAGAATGACCTTTCGACCGAGCAGGTAATTCTGTCAGTTGCAATTGCAGCTGGTTTGGGAAACTCAAGTTCTCACACCTGGATGAAGTTGCCGGTCGTCAAAGACATGGCTCGTGTCATGGAGGCAACCACTATGCCGACTCTGTTGCTGGGTGGAGACCCAGTAGAGAGCCAAGCCGAGACTTTTGCCTCATGGGAAAAGGCACTCGAACTTCCTGGCGTTCGCGGCCTAGTAGTTGGCCGCAGCCTGCTTTACCCACAAGACGGCAATGTAGCCGGCGCTATCGAAACCGCTGTGAAGCTAGTTCACGGCTAGTCGCAGATTTAGATCAGAAGGATAAAAAATGAGCAACCTACCTGTAGTTCCACACTGGATTGATGGCGCAGAGCGCCCAAGCACATCTGGCCGCACCGCTGACGTATTTGACCCAGCTCTGGGTGAAGTAACCAAGCACGTTGCATTGGCCAACGGCTCTGAGATCGAGGCTGCGATTGCTTCGGCCAAGGCTGCATTCCCAGCCTGGAGCAACCTTTCATTGGCCCGCCGCCAGGCAATCATGTTCAACTTCCGCGAGTTGCTAAACCGCAAGAAGCCAGAACTTGCGGAGATCATTACTTCAGAGCACGGCAAGGTTCTCTCAGACGCTCTCGGTGAGATCACCCGTGGTCAAGAGGTTGTTGAGTTTGCTACCGGCATGCCTCACCTCCTAAAGGGTTTCTACTCAGAAAATGTTTCAACCGGCGTTGACGTTTACTCGACTCGCCAGGCTCTGGGTGTTGTGGGCATCATCAGCCCATTCAACTTTCCAGCCATGGTTCCAATGTGGTTTTTCCCGATCGCGTTGGCAGCCGGTAACACCGTAATTTTGAAGCCTTCGGAGAAAGACCCATCAGCTGCAATCTGGATGGCAAAGCTTCTCAAAGAAGCCGGTCTACCTGATGGTGTTTTCAATGTTCTTCAGGGTGACAAAGAGTCAGTAGATGGCTTGCTAACCCACCCAGACGTGAAGGCAATCTCATTCGTGGGTTCAACCCCAATCGCGCAGTACGTTTACGAGACCGGTTCTCGTCACGGCAAGCGTGTTCAAGCTCTTGGTGGCGCCAAGAACCACATGCTGGTTCTTCCTGATGCTGACCTTGACTTGGTTGCTGACTCAGCCATCAACGCGGGCTTTGGTTCTGCTGGTGAACGCTGCATGGCTATCTCAGTGGTAGTTGCTGTTGAGCCAGTTGCGGATGACCTAATTGAGAAGATCAAGCTTCGCATGAGCAAGTTGCGCACCGGTGATGGTCGTCGCGGTTGCGACATGGGGCCATTGGTTACCAAGGTTCACCGCGACAAGGTAGCTTCATACATCGACATCGCTGCCGAAGATGGTGCAACCGTTGTGGTTGACGGTCGCAACGATGAGTTCGACGGCGCACCAAACGGTTTCTGGCTTGGCCCAACCCTGATTGACAACGTTCCTACCACCTCTAAGGTCTACACTGAGGAAATCTTTGGTCCGGTTCTCTCAATCGTTCGCGTGCACAGCTACGAAGACGGTGTTGAGCTAATCAACAACGGCGCATTCGGTAACGGAACTGCTATTTTCACCAACGATGGTGGAGCCGCTCGCCGTTTCCAGAACGAAATCGAAGTTGGCATGATCGGAATCAACGTGCCAATCCCGGTTCCAGTGGCTTACTACTCATTCGGTGGCTGGAAGAGCTCACTGTTCGGTGACACCAAGGCTCACGGTGTTGAGGGTGTCCACTTCTTCACTCGTGGTAAGGCAATCACCAGTCGTTGGCTAGACCCATCACACGGTGGAATCAACCTGGGTTTCCCACAGAACTAACAACATAGTTAGATATTCAAATGACGTGGTTTTTCAAAAAGGGTGAGCTTGCTCACGACGACTGGGATGTCCTGGTTGACGGTTCAATCGAAGGCTGGCAGCACACCGGCCTTCGGGTTGGAACCCTTGGCGCTAGTAGGCAGTTCCACATCATCGCCGACGGCCTCGAGCGGATTATTTTTCCGCTCGAGGGCGTTGGTGTCACAGTCGAATATCGACTAGCCGGAGAAACCGCTTTTCAAACACAGTTTCTGCGCGGTCGCAAGTCGGTCTTTCATGGCACGGCCGATCTGGTTTACCTTCCGGTAGATACCGAGATCAAGATTCACGGCGACGGTCGAGTTTGCGTGGGTGAGGCCCCAGCCAAGAATGCCAAACCGGTGCAGTTTATTGCCGCCGAAGACGTGCCCGTCTTTGTGCGCGGAGCCGGCCGTGAGAGCCGCCAGGTGCACAACTTTGGTGTTCCAGAACACCTAGACGCCGATCGATTCATCGTGGTTGAAGTTATTGTTCCGGCCGGAAACTGGTCCGGGGTGCCGGCTCACAAGCACGACACCTACATTCCGGGTGTCGAGTCAAACCTCGAGGAGATTTACTACTTCGAGACAGAAGTAACCCGCGGCGTTGAGGTTCCGGTGGCCTGTGATCCAGTTGGTTACCTGCGTGGTTACGCGTCAGATGAACGCGAGTACGACCTGTTAGAAGAGGTGCGTTCAGGTGATGTTGGCCTGGTACCTTACGGTTGGCATGGTCCGGCAATGGCTGCGCCGGGCTATGACCTGTACTTCTTCAACGTGATGGCTGGGCCAGATCCAGACCGCAGTTGGAACATCACCGATGACCCAAATCACGCCTGGATTCGCGAGACTTGGCACAGCCAAGACTCAGACCCAAGGCTTCCTTACACCGCATAACCCACCTTTGTAATCAGAGAAAGAACCAAAATGGCTACTCGCAGAATGTCAGTAAGTCAGGCAATCGTTGAATTCCTGGCTCACCAATACACCGTTGACGGAGACGTCCGGGTGCGCACCATTGAAGGTGTCTACGGCATCTTTGGTCACGGCAACGTTGCCGGCATTGGCCAGGCCCTAAAGCAGCTTTCAGTCACCGATCCTGGTGCCATGCCATACCACCAGGCCCGCAACGAGCAGGCCATGGGTCACGAGTCCATTGCGTTTTCACGCATGACGAGACGCCGTTCAACCTATGCCTGTGCGGCATCGGTGGGCCCAGGCGCGGCCAACATGTTGACCGCAGCGGCGGTGGCCACCACCAACCGTTTGCCGGTTCTGCTTTTGCCTTCGGACACCTTTGCTAACCGCGTTGCCGACCCAGTGTTGCAGCAGCTCGAACAGCCAAATGATGCCAGCATGACCGTCAACGATGCCTTCAAGCCGTTGTCACGATTCTTTGACCGAGTAACCCGCCCAGAGCAGATTTTCTCGGCACTTCTTGGTGCCATGCGCGTGCTCACCGACCCGGTCGAAACTGGCGCAGTCACCATTGCCTTGCCAGAAGACGTTCAGGCTGAAGAGATTGACGTACCAGAGGAGTTTTTGGCTGATCGCGAGTGGCACATTCGCCGCCCACGCCCAGACCGTGGCCTCATGGCTGAGGTGGCTGCCGCGATTCGTGGTGCCAAGCGTCCAATGATTATTGCCGGCGGTGGAGTGATCTACTCCGATGCCAACCAAGAACTTCGCCGATTTGTTGAGCAGACTGGTATTCCAGTGGGTATGTCACAGGCTGGTGTCGGCACACTGGTCTGGGACCACGCACAAAACCTTGGTGCGGTAGGAGCAACTGGCACAACTGCTGCAAACCGCATTGCAGCCGAGGCTGACGTGATCATCGGTATCGGAACTCGTTACAGCGACTTCACGACCGCCAGCCGCACTGCATTCCAGAACCCTGATGTCAAGTTCATCAACATCAACGTGGCTTCGTTCGACGCCTTTAAGCACGGCTCAGCTATTCCGGTAGTTGCCGATGCACGTGAGTCAATTGTTGAGCTTTCCGAAGAGTTGTCTGGTTACTCGGTCGCTCAAGACTTCCGCAAGCACTACACCGAGCAAAAAGCCATTTGGGATGCCGCCGTTGACGCTTCGTTCGTTGACCAGCGTCGCGAACTACCTGGCCAGCCAGAAATTATCGGTGCGGTTCAAGAAGCTTCTGACCCTCGTGACGTTGTGATTTGCGCCGCTGGCTCATTGCCGGGTGACCTGCACAAATTGTGGCGTGTGCGTGATGACTTGGGTTACCACGTTGAGTACGCCTTCTCATGCATGGGTTACGAGATTGCTGCAGGTTTGGGAGTCGCAAGAGCAGATGCCACTCGTGACGCAATCGTCATGGTTGGCGATG
>JBEEOK010000063.1:0-12397 GCA_041191645.1 Actinomycetota bacterium
ATTGGCTTTGATCAGGCGCTAAAGAATTATTTGGTTGATTGTCTGGGGTCATCGGACTGCCCATTTAGCGGGTCTTTAGAATCGGCCCAGCGTCAGATTTCTTACCTCTTGAGAGCGCTCGAAGATGAGCCTGTTCCAACTCAGGATGGCCGTGGACTAACCATCTGGGGCGCTATTACCGGCATGATTATGCCGCTCTACAGCCAGGATTACTGGCAGTACCTCAACCAAGCATTCAGTGAGCTTCAGCAGAATGATGGCACTACGTTTCTGCTGATGGCTGACCTGTACAACGAACGAAACGAAGACGGCACCTATGCCTCCAATCAAATGGAAGCAAACATCGCTATCTCTTGCCTAGATGCCAGATCCTCAAGCGACGCTGACGCGATGGCGGCCCAAAACGAGCGGGCATTGGCAACCAGCACGGTCTTTGGTCGGTACTGGCAGAACGGTGCCATCGGCTGCGAGTATTGGCCGTTTGCGGTCGCTGACCACCCAAAAACATATCGGGCAAGCGGGTCTAAGACGATTTTGGTGATTGGCACCACTGGTGATCCAGCAACGCCATATTCGCAAGCTGTTTCGCTTGCCAATGACGTGCTTGAAAACGCTCAGCTCATAACTTGGAATGGTGAAGGGCACACTGCGTATGGTCAGGGCAGTAAGTGCATCGAAGCAGTTGTTGACGGCTATTTCATCAACGACGTAGTGCCAACCGAAGACCCAAATTGCTAAACGATAACGAAATCGTTACCTATTCATTTTTTATAAAATTCTTTTCCAATTTTGGATAGGCTCAGGCTAGAGTGCCCCAGCACCCTACGCTCTGGCAAAGATGCTTTAGCGTGATTTCTTGGACATTGGAGTTCAATTGGGATCTTCAGAGAATGAAAGGGTTTGGGCCGAAACTCAAGCCAGCCCTGAATTCCAGGATCTAAAGCGAAGGTTCAGAGGGTTTGCTTTCCCTGTAACCGTAGCTTTCCTGGTTTGGTATTTCGGATACATCTTGCTCACCGCGTTCGCCCGCGATTGGGTTAGCACAGAAGTAGCCCCCAACATTAACATCGCCATCATTCTTGGCGTATTGCAGTTTGTTTCTACCTTCTTTATTGCTTGGCTCTACGAGCGTCATTCAAGCAAGCACCTTGATGCAGCATCTGACTCGCTGCGCGACAAAATCAACGAGCAGATTGGTCACAAATAATGAACTCAACAACTCTGTCCACAATCCTGTTTGTGGTGTTTGTGCTTGTCACTCTGGTGTTGGTTATTCGAGCCGGTAAGTCAAACAAAAAGAATTCCTCTGATTTCTACGATGGTGGCGCCTCATTCTCTGGTTTCCAGAACGGCCTAGCTATTGCGGGTGACTACATGTCGGCAGCTTCGTTCCTAGGTATTGCCGGAATGATTGCGCTGGCTGGATATGACGGCTTTTTGTATTCGATTGGCTTCTTGGTTGCTTGGCTTGTGGCGCTCCTGCTGGTAGCTGAACCGCTGCGAAACTCGGGCCGTTTCACCATGGGTGACGTTGTTGCGTTCCGCATGAAGCAACGACCTGTGCGTTCTGCAGCTTCGGCCTCAACCGTGGTTGTGTCGATCTTCTACCTTCTTGCCCAAATGGTTGGTGCCGGAAGCTTGGTTGCTCTGCTCTTGGGTATTGACCCAACTGACACTGCCGCTAAGAACCTGATCATTGGTGTGGTTGGTATTTTGATGATCGTCTACGTGACCGTAGGTGGAATGAAGGGCACAACCTACGTGCAAATCGTGAAGGCATTCTTGCTCATGATTGGTGCCACTGTGCTGACCGTTATGGTGCTGGCCCGGTTTGGTTTTGACATCAGTGCCATGCTTGGTCAGGCGCAAAAACTCAGTGGTAACCCTGACTTCTTGAACCCGGGTAACAAGTACGGCGTAGAGGTCGAGGGTGACCCATTCAAGACCCTGATGAACAAGCTTGACTTGATTTCTCTTGGCCTGGCTCTGGTGCTTGGTACCGCGGGTCTGCCACACATTTTGATTCGCTTCTACACTGTTCCAACCGCCAAGGCAGCACGTACCTCGGTCAACTGGGCTATCGGAAACATCGGTGTCTTCTACCTGATGACCATTGCACTTGGTTTTGGAGCAGCGGCGCTAGTGGGTTCAACGGCCATTAAAGAGGCAGACAAAGGTGGAAACCTGGCGGCCCCGCTTTTGGCTAAAGAACTCGGCACCAACATAGCCGGTGAGACTGGTGGTGCCACAATGCTGGCCATCATTGGTGCCATTGCTTTTGCAACAATTTTGGCAGTGGTTGCCGGTCTAACTCTTGCCAGCTCTTCTTCGTTTGCGCATGACTTCTATGCCAACGTAATCAAGAAGGGCAATGTTGACCCTAAGAAAGAAGTCAACGTGGCTAGAATCGCTGCCATCTTAATTGGTGCGGTATCCATTGTTTTGGCAATTGGGGCCCAAGGCCTGAACGTGGCCTTCTTGGTAGCAATCGCCTTTGCAATCGCGGCATCTGCCAACCTTCCGGCTGTGCTCTTCTCACTGTTCTGGAAGCGCTTCAACACCCGAGGTGCCGTTTGGGCTATCTACGGTGGTTTGGGTATGGCTTTGGTGCTGTTGGTGTTCTCAGGAAACGTATCAGGCACCGAGACCAGTTTCATCAAGTGCCTGCCCGATGCTGTTGACTGTGTGAAGTTCAACTACTTCCCATTGAACAACCCTGGTATCGTCTCGATCCCATTCGGTTTCTTCATGGGCTGGTTGGGAACTATCACTTCGACCGAAAACAACACGGCCAAATACGCCGAGTTAGAAGTTCGCTCGATGACCGGCGCTGCCATTGGCAAGGCTGTTCAGCACTAAAAAACCCAGCCACCTATTTGGGTGGGTAATCAAAAACCCCGGCGGGCAATCGAATTAGCCAGCCGGGGTTTTTGTAATTCATTAGTAGCTCATAAAACCCAAAAATAACTGCATCAAGATTGCAATGTAGGTCAGGGTGAATATGGCGGGTGTGCCAAACTTCACAATAGCCAGCCAAGGGGTGGTCGCTGAAATTCGCGATGCCACTGCGGACTTTAACTCAAGCGCTGCCAAGTCCTTGCAAATTGCCGTTGCCTCATTAGCTGCCGAAATCTGCGCGGCGGCGCCCAAGACACCGCTAGAGAGTAAGACCAACACAAATGCCATTTGGTGACTGGTGCTAGCCATGGTCATGCTTGGCAAAATTGCGATCGCAAAAATCAAAAGCGCTGTAGGAGCAATTTGAGAGATGATGATGTGGTTTCGGGCTTTTACCCAAAGCTGGATTAGATCTAGTTCTTTCATGGTTGCTCTTTCTTGGGTCGTTGTAAACCGTAGTAAATAAGGTTAGGTGCTGTTTCTTGTCAAACAACGCATTACAAGAATTTCTTTCCAAGCGCTTTCGCCGGCTACTCTCGGGCGATCCAAATGGCATTCCACCCTGGCTCCAGGTGGTGGCCGAGGGTGAAGAACCAGGATTCTTTTTGCCCACCGATGCGCCTTGGGTGGTTCATGCAGATTTTGGCACCCTAGTTGGTGGCATTCGTGCTTTGCTAATGCAGGCACTACACCCAGGCTCGCTCACCGGTGTCAAGGATCATTCGCGGTACGAAAAAGATCCTCTTGGCAGATTGGCCGGCACTATCCGTTGGCTAACGGTCACTACATTTGGCTCTAAGACTGCCGTGATGGCTGAGGCTGGGCGGGTCAATCGGCTACACAAATCTGTTACCGGTAGCTACCTAACCGGTTCTGGTGAGCAACGGGACTATCGGGCAGCTGACAAAGATTTGTTGCTTTGGGTGCACATAGCGTTTATGGAGTCATTTCTAGTCGCCCACGAAATGTATTCATCGCGGCCTATTCCTGCAGGTTCTGCCCCATCCGGCGCTGACAACTACATCTCGCAGTGGAGTGTTTCAGTGGCGCCCCTTGGGCTCAAGGCAACACCCATGAATCGAGCCGAGCTGGACGCAGCGATTAATGATGTGCGCGACAATGGCGTGTTGGCCGCAACGGCAGACACAGTGGATGTTGTGAGGTTCATAAAAAACCCGCCACTTCCGAATTTGGCTAAACCAATTTACGGGCTGCTTTTTGATGCGGCAGTGGTTTCAATGAGGCCAGAGTTCAGACAGGCTCTCGGTTTAAGGGCCAAGCCAAAGTGGCTGGTTCAGCCGACAACACGGGCAGTACTGCGCATTATGCGGCTAGCCATTGGCCCAGAAAGCCCAATTGAGGATAGTGCTGTGGCGCGTCTGCGCCGAGTGGGTGTTCTGGCTTCAGAGTAAACTTTTATGGTTGTCTAAGAGCAACGTGCCGCCTTAGCTCAGTTGGTAGAGCAGCTCCCTCGTAAAGAGCAGGTCTGGGGTTCAATTCCCCAAGGTGGCTCCAAGACGCACATTTCAACGTCAAAACCTCGCAGAGGAGTACACTTTTGGTTGTCTCCGGAAGAGGTAATTGAATGTCCAATCGCAAGAGACTGCAGCCAAGTAGGTTCATCGCACTGGCTTTTACCGTAATCATTCTGATCGGTACTTTCGCTCTAATGTTGCCCGCGGCAACCAAATCAGGGGTCAGCACTCCTTTTCTCGATGCCCTCTTTACAGCAACCTCAGCTGTGACAGTTACTGGACTATCTACTCTTGATGTGGAGGCTCACTGGTCGCAACTTGGTGACTGGATTATTGCTGTTCTTATCCAACTCGGTGGATTTGGAATTATCGGGTTCGCAACCTTAGTTGGCTTCTTGCTCGATGGTCGAATCTCACTCACTAATCGCATGATGACCTCGTCAGAGGCCTCGCTTGGTGTGGGCCCCGATGTCAAGGGACTCCTAAAAAACATTGCCAAGGTGATGATTTTTTTCCAGGCTCTATTGTTCGTGTTTCTCGCGGTTCGGTTCTACACACATTACGGTTACGAGTTTGAGAAAGCCTTGGGGCATGGCGCGTTCCACGCCATTTCAGCATTCAATAATGCTGGCTTTGCGCTCTACGCAGACAGCATGATTCGTTTTGCTCGCGATGGCTGGATTCTGATCCCAGTGTTTATGACGGTCATCGTCGCCAGCCTGGGTTTCCCAGTAATCGTTGAGATTCGCGACCGAGCCAAAGAGAAGATCCGTGCTTGGCGCGGGTTGCCGATTGCCAACGCCTTTCCGCAACAATGGTCGTTGAACTCGCGCATTGTGCTGTGGGCAACCGCAATTCTTTTGGTCGGCGGCAGCGTTGCCATTGCGGTACTCGAGTGGAATAACCCTAAGACTCTTGGCTCGCTCACGCCATTCGACAAAATTCTTGACAGTATTTTTGCCGCTGTTATGCCTCGCACCGCCGGCTTCAATGCCATGGATATGGCAGTGGTCAACCCAAGCTCTTGGCTGATTATGGATATTTTGATGTTCATTGGTGGTGCCAGCGCATCGACCGCAGGTGGTATCAAGCTGGGTACCGCTGTGGTTTTGTTTTATGTGATTTACACCGAGATTCGCGGTGAGGCTGCCGTCAATATTGGTAACCGCCGGTTGCCACGATCTATGCAGCGCCAGGCCCTAACAATTGTGGGCCTTTCGGCAACAGTAGTAATCGGTGCAACTGTGCTGATGCGCCTGACCACGAACTTTAGTCTCGACCAAATTCTTTTTGAAGTTGTCTCGGCGGTTGGCACAACAGGTCTTTCTACTGGAATTACGGCAGACCTTCCCGACCATGCCAAATTCTTGTTCTCTCTCCTAATGCTGTTTGGCCGCCTGGGTCCAATTGTTGTGGCAACTTCGCTTGCCATGCGAAAAACCAAACGCCACTTTGAGTACCCGCGCGAAAGACCACTAATTGGTTAGGGCCACTACAGTAATTACTGACAAGAAGGTGCACTGATGACTAAGTCAACAAAACCAACTCGCCGGCGCGGGTTTCACGCTGCCAACGTGGCAGTAATTGGCCTGGGTCGTTTTGGCTCATCCCTGGCTCTCGAGCTAGTGCAGGGTGGCCACCAGGTTCTGGGTATTGACACCGACGAACGCCTGGTCCAGTCAATGGCGGGGCAGCTAACACACGTGGTTACCGCCGACACCACCGATGAAGAGACGCTTAAAGAACTTGGCCTGGCCGATGTTGACTCTGCTGTGGTGGCAATTGGCGCCGACCTTGAGTCAAGCATTCTGACTGCCTCGCTCTTGCTGCAGCTTGGTATCAAGCAGGTTTGGGCCAAGGCAAACTCAAAGTCACATGGCAAGATTCTTCAGCAACTGGGTGTGCACCACGTCGTTTTCCCTGAATACGAAATGGGTCGAAGAGTGGCTCACCAGGTTTCAGGTGAATCACTCGACTACGTTCACATTGATGAAGACTTTGTTATGGTCAAGTCGGTTTGCCCTGAGTCGTTCAGCGGCAAGACTTTGGCTGAGCTAAAGATTCGCAGTACCTATGAAGTAACTGTTGTGGCCACCAGCCACGGCGACAGCGAGTACTCGCCAGCGTTCCCGGACACAGTTCTAAACTCGGGTGATTTTCTGGTCGTTGCGGGTCGCAAGGCTCCACTCGACGAATTCTGTCAGCTGGACTAAATCTTTTTTCTGGGCGGAACCAGAGCCCACAAGATTGCAGCAACGTCAATCGCTTCTTGGCTAACCGCGCTTCCGGTGGCATCAATCACGCCAAATGCGGCAGCTATCATGGCCACCATTGCTAGGCTCATGCCAACCCCTGCTGCCTGCAAGGCCCTAGCTCTTGCGCCCTTCGCTGCATCTATCGCCAGGGCGAGGTGTTTGATTGAGTCCTCGACAATCACAACATCGGCTGCTTCGCTGGCAGCGGTGGCTCCGCGTGCACCCATGGCTACCCCAACCGAGGCAGCGGCTAGTGCAGGTGCGTCGTTGATGCCGTCGCCTACGGCAATCACCGAGCCTGTTGTCTTACCCATTTCACTGCGAAGAATTTCTAGCTTTTGCTCTGGCTTTTGACCACCAAAAGACTCGTCAGCGCCAACTGCAAGGCCAACATCCGTTGCTGTGCTTTGGCGATCTCCCGAAACCACGAGGACTCTTTCGATGCCTAACTTTCGAAGATCTTCCACGGTGCCTCGAGCCTCATCGCGCAGCGGGTCGTCAAGGCCAATGATTCCTGCAACCTTGTCATCCACCTTTATCTCAACCAGCAAGGCATTTGATAGTTGAGCCCAGTCCGGCAATTCTTGTGTCAATTGCCCTACCGATACTTTGTGGCCGTTTACCGTGCCCGTCAATCCGTGTCCGTGTGACTCAGCCACGTTTGTAGCCCGGTGCATACTCAATCCTCTTCGTTGCGCCTCCGCCACCAGAGCACGGGCAACTATGTGGGGGCTACTTTGATCTAAAGAGGCACCCAGGGTTAAGGTTTCATTAGCGCGAGTCTCGTCGGCAAAACACATCGCGCTGATTTCCGGCCCGCCCTGCGTCAGGGTTCCGGTTTTGTCTAGCATTACTGTCTTGGCTTTGGCCAGGGCCTCAAGAGCTGCTCCGCCCTTGATGATCGCACCCATTCCAGCGGCCCTGGACATTCCGGAAATAATGGCAACCGGAACCGCCAAAATCAACGGGCAGGGTGTGGCCGCAACAATCACGGCGACCGCAACAGAAAGATCGCCGGTAATCACCCAGGTCATCAGCGACAGCCCAATGGCAAACGGCACAAATGCAACCGCCCACCGATTGGCTACTCGAACGCCGTTGGCCGTGTTGGCCTGAGCAGCACGAACGAGACGAATCAGGTTTGAGTAGGTAGAGGTTTCCGAGGTCGCTGAGGCGACAATCTCAACTTGGCCATCGCTGTTAAGCACGCCAGATTGCAAGGTTTCGCCGATAGCGCGGTAGACCGGCAATGGCTCACCGGTTAGAGCCGACTCGTCAAAGGTTCCTGGGTTTAGCAGGGTGCCGTCAATCGGCACCACCTCACCAGATCGCACCAGAAGCCTATCGCCGATTACGACCTGGTCAATTGGCACATCGGCCAGCTGGCCATCTTGGTCAACGCGATGTGCAATTCTTGGTGCTCTATCAAGCAGAGCGCGAAGCTGGTTTTGAGCCCTACCCTCTGCCCAGGTTTCGAGTGCCCGCCCGGTTGCCAACATCACCGAAACCACGCTGGCTGCCAACCACTCGCCTGTAAGCATCGTTGCAGAAATCGAAATCAGGGCCAGCACATCGCTGCCCATTTCGCGACTGCGAACGGCACGAATCAAAAGAACTGTAGAAACGTAAAGGCCCAGGGTGGCCCCGGCTGCAAGCGAGATATTTCCGGCAGCCTGAAAGCCAAGTGCGGGCAATACAAGACCGAGGGCAAGGCTGGCTAGCGTTGCAGCTACTAAGAAATAGTTATTTCTAAAAACCTTGCTCATGTCTTAAGTGTGCCACTTCTCCATGACCCACCTAGAATCGGGCTATGAGCAAAGTTTCGATTCGATTTTTGGGGGCAGCCGGAACAGTAACCGGTAGCCGATTCTTACTTTCTTGCGGGGCAACCAATGTCATGGTTGATGCGGGGCTGTTTCAGGGGCTTAAAGAACTGCGCCTTAAGAATTGGAATCCTCTACCGATAGATCCTGCGGAATTGAGTGCAGTGATTTTGACGCACGCCCACCTCGATCACTGTGGTTACATTCCAAAGCTGGTCAAAGACGGCTTTAGAGGCAAAATCAACCTGACCAAGTACACCGGAAAACTGGCCGAGGTCGTGCTGCGAGATTCGGCAAGAATTCAAACCGAAGACGCCAAGTACGCCGCCAAAAAAGGCTTTTCTAAGCACAACCCACCTAAAGCTCTTTATGAAGAGAAGGATGCTGCTCAGGCGGTCGAGCAATTTGCCACCCACGAGTTCAACCGCCGGGTAAAAGTTGCCGATGAAACCTATGTGACTTTTTACCCAGCTGGACACATTCTTGGGGCCGCTTTTCTGGTGGTTGAATTTTTCGGCAAGAAATTGCTTTTCACCGGCGACATGGGGCGCGAACACCACCCGCTGCTGGCAGCACCCGGTGCGATTCCGCCTGGAAAATACGATGCCGTAATTACTGAGTCCACGTATGGCGACCGCGAGCATGTTGAAAGCAACACCAACTTTGAGCAGGCAATTACAGAGACCATCGAACGCGGCGGCTCAGTCTTGATTCCGGCTTTCGCTGTTGACCGCACTGAGGTAATTCTGGTTCAGCTTCGTGAGCTCATGGAAGCCGGGCGAATTCCTCGCGTGCCGGTTTACGCTGACTCACCGATGGCTCTCAAGGCCCTTCGTTATTACCGAGAGGCAATCGACGAGGCATCCCCTGAAATTCGGCCAGAAATCGTCGCTGACTGGAGAGGCAAAGACCCTTTCAACCCTGGCACGCTGGTTGAGCTTGAAACGGTCGAACAATCAAAGACCATCAACAATCCAAAGCAGCCTTGCATAATCATTTCCGCTTCAGGAATGGCCACCGGTGGGCGAGTCGTGCACCATCTGCGAGACATGTTGCCGAATCAGATGCACACGGTAATTCTGGTGGGCTTTCAAGCTATGGGGACCCGCGGCCGCCGTTTGGCCGATGGTGAAGAAGAAGTCAAAATGCACGGCGTCTTTGTTCCGGTTAAAGCGCAGATCGAGCAAATTGGTTCGTTCTCGGTCCACGCAGATGCCGATGAATTGGTGGATTGGTTGAAAACTATCTCTGAAGCACCTGGCCAAGTGTTGGTGGTTCACGGTGAAGCTGGTGCAGCAGATCTATTTAGCAATCGCATCAGAAGTCAGCTTGGCTGGAAGAGTCATGCGCCTGAAGACGGCGAGGCGGTCGAGCTTTAGGGGCCAGCTTGGGCTAGTTTGAAAATGATGTTCAATTTCAAGCGGGCGGTTTTGGGGGTTGCTGCGGCAATAACCGCAGTTGCTGTTGCCGGTTTTGTTCCAGCCGCTGCAGTTGTTGATCCATCACCAACGCCAAGTTCGTCACCAACTGCATCGCCAACCCCATCGGTACCGGCCAAGTGTTCGGCAGCTTCGGCCATGAGCAATGCGGCGTTAGCCAAGCTTTACACCTATGTGGTGAATGTTGATACGGGCCAGGTTTTGCTAAACAAACTAGGCACCTCCCAGACCCCATCTGCATCGGTGCTGAAAGTCCTTAGCGTGGCCGCGGGCTTGACCTACCTGCCCTCTGATTACAGAGCAAGCACACAGGTGTTTACTATTCCGGGGCAGCCGGGAACCATAGTTTTGAAAGGTGGCGGCGACCACACGTTGAGCCAGGTAATTAAGGCCGGGCGCACCACCTACGCCAATGCTCCACGCATCAGCACCTTGGCCAACCGGGTCTTTAATAAGTGGTCAGCAGAAGTCGGAATCTCCAAGATCATTTTGGACGCATCGTTCTTTAGCGGGCCTTCTTACAGCAGCGCGTGGAAGAACTCAGACCGCACCAATGGCTACATTTCGCACATCACGGCTCTTCAGGTTGACTCAGATCGGGCCCGCCCTGACCTGTCGCAAACGGGCTACAGCGGTTATCGCAGCACCGATCCGATTGGCAGAACCGGCGGCCTATTCAAAGCTGCTCTAGGTGGGCTAGCCAAGAACGCCAAAATTGAAATTGGCAAGACTCCAAGTAATGCCGAATTGTTGACATCGGTTGAGAGTCAGCCAATCACCACTTGGATGGACCACGCCACCACAATCTCGGACAACACCGAGACCGAGTTCATTGCGCGCCATGCAGCGATTGCCAGTGGCCGAAGTGCCTCTTTCGAGTCAATTGAGCCGATGGTAAAAACAATGCTTACCGAACTGGGGATCGATTCCTCAAAGCTGGTCATGAAAGACGGCTCGGGGCTCGCGCAGGCAAACCGTGTCACGCCCAAGATGATCACCGAGCTCATGGTTAGGGTGGCGCAGGGTGAACCAAAGTTGGCTGCCCTCGAGACTTACCTTCCGATTGCTGGCGTCAAGGGTGGCCTGGCGTACCGGTTTACCGGCAAGAATTACGCCGCTCGCGGGTCGGTAAAGGGTAAAACTGGCTTTATTCCAGGGCTTTACAGCTTGGCAGGCATCATTAATGCATCTGATGGAACTCGTCTTGCTTATTCGATATTCGCGAGGACCGCAGACGGCAAATACGTAAACGGTTCGACCAGATCGGCAATTGACACCCTGGCCACGCGCTTCTACACCTGCGGCGCAAACCTCAGCAACTAGCCTGAATAGAGTGGGGAGTTAGTCCTTCTTTTTGCGGCGGATCAAAACCACTGCAACTGCCAATACAGCTACCAATGGCACTGCTACTGCAATAACCTGAATGAAACCGGTGCTGCCATCAGCGTCCTCGGCTATGTTCCCCTGGCTTATTACTGATGGGTCATCTACGGCAGTAGGTTCATCCTGCGGGCACATCAAGTTCGTATTTGCCGGCAATTCAAAATCTGGCACAGCTCTGACGATGAACTTGAACGAACCAGATACTGGGTGACCATCTTCAGAAACAGAGCGCCAAGCCACGTTGTATTCGCCATCGGTGTTTGCCGCAATTTGGGTGGTGAGCGTACTGCCGTCAGCCTTGACCGAGCACTGCAGGCTAACCGGTTCACCGTCTGGGTCGGTCACTGCAACCTCGTGCCCTGAACCGTCCTCCATGATCATCAGGGGCTCGGCAAAGGTCAGCTCAATGGGAATGTAACCACCATCAACCACCGAATCGGCTTCTGGGTAGGTAACCAATTCATCGGTGTGAGCAAATGCCGCAGCGGAAAGCGAAAAACTACCTGCGATTGTTAGCGCGAGGGCAGTAAAAAACTTGATTAGACCGGTCATACTAGAAGTGTACCGAACGATATTTGGAGACCAATTGGCAGAATCAAAGGGTGGCTTTCCTTACCTAAAGCAGACACTAATCGGGGCAGGTTCAGGTGTTGCAATCTTGGCCCTAATCATTGGTGGCTTTAGCCTAGGCGGCGTAGTTGGTGAGCCTCAGGCCTCAGAGACTCCGAGTGCTTCGGCATCTGTTTCGGCAAGCCCAAGCCCATCGCCAAGCGATGTTCGTGCCTGCTCGGTAGCGGAGCTAGCCCAAGACCCCCGCCTGGCCACTTTGTCGGCCACCGTGCTGAATGCTGACACCAACGAGGTCTTGTTTGATCGCAATGGCACTACGCCGGCTGCAACGGCCTCGGTAATGAAAGTGGTTACCGCTTCGGCCGCACTTTTGACCCTGGGCCCAAACTACCGAATTGACACTCGTGTGTATGCCGACCCTGCCGAACCGGGAACCATCATTTTGGTTGGTGGCGGCGACGTGACCTTGTCGCGCACAGCCGCGGGCCAGCAGTCGGTCTATCGCGATGCCCCAAAGCTTTCCACCCTTGCAGTAGCGGTCAAGCAAAAAATGG
>JBEEOK010000064.1:0-11264 GCA_041191645.1 Actinomycetota bacterium
GGAATGTGCCGCCAAACTGGTGCACGGTTGCAATACCAACATTGCTGGCATCTTTAGGTGACTTGAAGTTTGCTTCAGAGCCGTTTACCTCAAGAGAGCCCGAGGTTGGCTCGTGAAAGCCCGAGAGCACCTTGATCAGGGTTGACTTTCCGGCACCATTGTCACCAAGAAGGCACAAGACCTGGCCTGGGTAAACCTCTAGAGAAACATCTTTCAAAGCTTCGTAGCCGGCAAATACTTTCGAGACATTCTTCATCGAAAGAATCGGCTTTTGATTTGCCTTAGTCATTCTTTTTCTCCTTCTTGCCACCAGACAATGCCAAGCGGCGGAATGTGTTGTTCATAAGTACTGCAGAAAGAAGCAAGATTCCAAGAATCAGTGCGGCCCAGTCTGAATCCCAGCCGGTGTAGTAAACACCCTGGTTCACGATTGCAAAGGTGCAAGCACCTAGAACCACACCAACGACCGAACCGTAACCACCGGTCAAAAGCACGCCACCAATAACCACTGCGATTACAGAGTTGAATACGAATGACTGGCCACCGCTGGTTGAGGTTCCGTTGTAAAGAGTTGCCTGGATTACACCCACGAGAGATGCGCCAAGGCCGGTTGCCATAAATAGAGCGATCTTGGTTTTTTCAACTGGCACACCAGCTGCACGTGCGCTAACTACGTCGCCACCGAGGGCGTAGATCCAGTTACCAAACTTGCTGAACTGAAGAATCCAGGTAACCACAATGGCTGCTGCCAGGGCCCAGAAGATTGCGTTTTCGAACTGGTCCATGAACTTGCCACCGAAAAGCTCCTTTACAAACGACTCTTCTTCGAGACGGATGCTGGTGGTGCTGGTGATAAGACGAACCAAACCTAGGGTCAGACCGGCCAAACCAAACTGCATGGCCAGGGTAACGATGAATGACGGAACTTTGGTTTTGGTAACCATAAGGCCGTTCAAGAAGCCGGTTAGTAGGCCCAGTGCAAGCGCCGCAATAATGCCCACAATCAGTGGTGCTCCATAGTGGCCAGAGACCAAGGCAAGTGTTACCGAACTTCCGGCAACTACTGAACCCACTGAAAGGTCAAACTCACCAGCGATCATGAGAAGACCAACTGGTAGAGCAATGATGAGAAGTTCAGCGGCGGTGTTCAACCAGGCTGATGTTCCACCGACAGCAGCAAACTGCTCGCCGCCGAAGATGGCAAAGAATATGTAGACAATTACGGTTCCGGCTAGCGCACCAAATTCTGGGCGGCGAGCGAAGCTTAGAATTCTGTCCCCGAAACTTTGATGCGTGATAACTGGCTTGGCTGATACAGCTTTGTTAGCCATGGTGTTCCTCCGTAATTCCTGTGGTGCTGATTAGCTTTTTGATTTTGACATAGGTGGTGCCAGCGTTTCCACTGGCACCACCTACCTCAGTTTTGTTTAGCGACGGCCGCCCTTGGCGCCGGTTAGTACCTTGTCAACGTTTTCTGAGTTGATCAATGAAGGGCCTGATAGCAGCTCCTTGATTGGCAACGAGATTGCGTAAGCAGCTAGCTGGAATGCATAAGCGGTTGCATAGTAACCCTGTGCGTATCCCTGCTGGTCGACCGCGAAGAACTGAGTTCCGTCCTTGATGCGGTTTAGGGTCTGCTCGTTTACGGCAAAGCCACCGTGAAGCACAGTCTCAACTGCACCAGCCTGAGATATAGCCTCAGTAACACTGTCAGCGTCTGCGTCACCAATGGTTACTAGGCCATCGATGGTGGTGTCCTTGGTGATTGCAGCCTTTACAGCCTGAGTAACAGCAGTTGCGTTACCGAATGAGCTTGATGGAAGGTTTAGGTTCTCGCTCTTTCCGCCCGCAGCCTTAACTGCGTCAGAAACACCCTTGCATCGAGCCTCGATGTTTGCCAAACCTGGAAGGGTGTTGACACAAACAACGTTCTTCTTGCCAGCAGCAGCCATTGCCTCGCCGGCCACAGTTCCTGCAACGTATTCATCAGAACCAATGTAGATTTCTGCTCCTACGTTCTCGACCTCGCCCTGACCTGAGTTGTATAGAACAACGATGATGCCGGCGTCCTTAAGCTTCTTGATGCCCTCGTTCATTGCTGCTGGTACCCAGTCAGGAATAACAACGGCTGAAGGGTTTAGGGTCAGCATCTTGTCTACAAGCTTTGCTGCATCTGCATCAAAGTTGTCGTAGTTAGGCATTGAAAGAACGGTAACTTTACCGCCTGAGTTTTCAATGGCTAGAGCTGCATCTAGGGTGCCGTTCTTTACAACTGACCAGAATGAGTCAGATGGTGCACCACCCATTACAACAACGTGAATGCCCTCGGCGCTGTTGTTTGCTACTGCGCTGAATGAAGTTGCTTCTGTTCCGGTGGTACCGGTGGTTGGAGCACAACCAGACAGCGCCAATGCTGCTGCAGCAACGGTTGCTGCAATTTTGACCTTAAGTGAAACTTTCACTGCACTACCTTTCCTTTGTTTTTGATTTATAACTTTGCGATTTCTGCTGCTTCCAGCAGTACCTTTGCCGCAACCTCGATGCCCTCAATGCGTCCAAGAGACACATCTTCGTGTTCAATGTTGAGGATCATGTTTGGGTCCACCTCGTGCAGAGCCTTGATGAACTCAGCCCAGTACGCGGTGTCGTGCCCACGGCCCAGGGCAACAAAGTCCCAAGCCGAGTTTTTTGGCCACTCGTTTGCCCATTCGTCGCCACCAAGATTGGTGCGGTTTTCGTCTGGGCCCAAACGGCGGAAGCTGTTGTCAAGCACGCCCTCGATGGCAGCGTGTGGGTTAACTCGAACGTCTTTAGCTGCAGCGTGGACCACCAGTGAGCCAAGGTTCTTGACCACGGCGATTGGGTCCATCTGCTGCCAAAACAGGTGAGATGCGTCGAGCTCAACACCAATGTTGGTGGTGCCGGCACGCTCAACAAGCTCGCGCATAGAAGACGGGTTGAACACTAGGTTCTGTGGGTGCAGCTCAAGAGCCACCTTCACGCCATTGTCGATGGCAAGTTTGTCTACCTCTGACCAATACTTGGCAGCAATTCCCCACTGGTACTCGAGCACGTCAAGGCTGGCTGAGTTCCAAGCGTTGACCTCCCAGTTTGGGTACTTTGCACCTGGCTCGCCACCTGGCAAACCTGACATTGTGACCACGCGGTTCTGGCCTAGGCGGTTAGCCAAACGGATTGAACGCTTGACGTCTTCACCGTGCTTGTCACCAATAACTGGGTTTGGGTGCAGAGGGTTTCCGTTGCAGTTCAAGCCACCAATTTCAACACCGGTACCCTCAAAGATTGCCAAGAAGTCATCACGAGCGGCATCGCTGGTCAAAATCTCATCGATGTTTGGCACGTGCACGGCAGGCAAGAAACCACCCGTGTTTAGCTCGATGGTGGTTAGGCCAAGGTCACCGATGACCTTTAGTGCCTCTGGCAGTGAGCGATCGTGGAGGATTGCGTTGTATAGACCGAACTTCATTCTTTAGCCTCGTAGGTAGGTTGGGTTAGCTGATGGAACGTTGACTGATGCTCCGTTTGAGTTGCCCGACTGGATTACTGCTTCGATAATCTCCATGTTGTGTAGACCGTCTTCGAAATTTGCGCAGTAAGGAAGAGCAGAAGTCTCTGGAAGACCAGCAACTTCTTGTAGGAACGCACGGTTCTGGAAGAAGAACTGGTCGTTCTGACCAACGTTGACACCAGGTGCATCAACCGGCAAACCGCCAGCGATGTATGGGTGTGCTGGGCCGATCTGGATGGTGCGGAATCCGCGCTGACCGTTCTTGTCTTCGTTCAACATGAGTTCAAACTCACCGTTGCGTGACTGGCTGAAGCGGGCTGCACCCTTCTCGCAATAGACCTCAAACTCAAGAGAGGTTGGGTGTCCAGCTGCAACGCGTGAAACCTGGATTGCACCGGCAATGCCGTCAAAGTCAGCCATGAAACCTGCGTAGTCATCGTTTTCAACGGCGTCCATTTGGTCTGACACGGTTGCGCCTGAGTGGCCCTGGACAGCACCAGAAGGAACTGGGCGTTCGGTAATCGAAGTCGAGAAGCGGGCTCCTGCAACCGCGGTGAATGGGCGGCCAGTAATGAACTCAGCTACGTATGAGATGTGTGAGCCAACATCGGCAAGTGCACCGGTACCCATGCCGCCCTTATAGCGCCAGCTAATAGGAGACATAGGGTCGCTTGAGTAGTCAGCCCAGTAGTTGCCCGAGAAGTGCAGCACTTTGCCTAGCTGGCCTGATGCAACGATCTGCTGGATGGCGGCGATTGCTGGGTTGCGCAAGAAGGTTAGGCCGATGCGTGCAACGGTTGATGCGCTGTTTGCCGCTGCAACCATGGCACGTGCGTCGTCAAGAGTGTCAGAAAGTGGCTTCTCGCAAAGCACGTGCTTGCCGGCAGCCAGTAGACCCTCAACAATCTCGCGGTGCAGGCTGTTAGCAACAACAACGCTCACAGCGTGGATGTTTGGGTCATCAGCAATCGTGCGCCAGTCGGCGTCGTGACGCTCAAAGCCAAAGCGCTTTGCGGCAGCCTCACCAAACTGGGCGTTTACGTCACCGATTGAAACCAGCTTTACCTCTGGAAGGTTTGATTCATACAATGATGTAGCAGCGCGATACGCCGCTGCGTGCCCACGTCCTGCCATTCCAGCACCGATAACTGCTACACCAATTGACATTGAATCTCTCCTTTGAGCACTATTGCTAAGTTTGTTGGAGCGCTCCATTGGAGCGCTCCAACTCAAAGTAGCAGTAGCACCCACCAGGGGGAAGCGACTTTACCGAAATGTTATTTTGTCCTTACAAAGAAAATCACTCGGCGCATCGGCTAGCGTGTAATTCGTGACCGAATCTACCGCGCGCGCCAAGCCAGCCACCATTTATGACGTGGCGGTTAAAGCTGGCGTAAGTAAATCAACGGTGTCTTTGGTGATTCGTGGCGCCAGCAATGTGAGCCCCGAAAAGAAGGCAGCGGTAGAGGCAGCAATTGGCGAGCTCGGCTACCGCCCAAGTAGATTTGCCCAGCAGTTGGCCAGCCACAAGACCCGTTCTATTGGTGTGGTGATCACTGATTACAAAAACTTGTCATACCTGGGTTTCTTGAAAGGCCTTCGAGAGATTCTTGATGATGCCGGCTACCAGGTGATCGTTAGCGATCTTCACCGCAGCCCAAACTTTGCCGAAGACCCGGTGGACGCATTCATCTCGATGAAGGTTGATGGCTTAGTTTTGGCAACCGAACCAGCGGGCCTCAGAACGCACAATCTAGACATTCCGTGCGTCATGATCGGCAAGCGCGAGACCCTGGTTGACGGCGCCGACATTGTTTTCAACGATGACTCGTTTGGCACCCGCCTTGCTCTGGAGCACCTAAAAGCCTTTGGCCACACCAACGTTGCCCACCTAACCGGGCTGGGCGGCATTGCGCTCAACCGCCGCGAAGCTTTCATTCAGCTGGCGAAAGAACTTGGACTGGCTGGGTACGTTTTCGGTCAGGGGCAACCCACCACCGAAATCGGCGGCTACATGGGTGCCAAAGAGCTGCTTGCCTCTGGTCGGCAGGTTTCGGCAGTTTACTGCGCCAACGATTACATGGCGGCGGGAGCGATCTCCGCTCTACAGGAAGCTGGCGTTCGAGTGCCCGAAGACCTCTCGGTGATTGGCTACGACAACGCACCGATTGCCTCTGACTACCTTTTGAAACTGACCACGATCGATGAACAAGGTGTGGCTGTTGGGCGGCAAGTGGCGGCCCTTTTGCTTGAACGAATTACCAGCAAATCTAATTACAAACCAAAAAGTATTTTGATAGAGCCAACCCTTGTCACACGAACCAGTGTTGCTGCACCACAAAGAGTCAAGTAGCTAAAACGCTAATGACACCAGTTCTTCACGGATTTGTGATCGACCCATTAGTGGCGCACTCCAGGAGACACTAATTTCACCCTCGCTAGTCGTGAATGTGGCTTCCAATAGATCAAACGTCTTAAGGCTGGCATAAGTCGCTGGCTCAAAATTCTTCTGTTTGCGCACGATGTTCAAAAGCGAATCTGCTTGGTGAGTATTCATGTAAGTGCAGATTTCTTCAACAACTTCTTTGGTAAGCCAATCAGGCATGCCTACTGGTCTCCTGCCCCGCGAGATATTCATCACGCGCTTTTTGAAGCCAGCGCTTGTACCTCGCTGACTTCTCTTTTAGGCCTACTAGGACAACGCCTACTGGCACATCCTCACGGAAATATCCGATTGCACAGTCTCCTGAAAGCTCACCTTCAAGAACTTCCTGACGATTCGCCAGTCCAAGCATTCCAAACGAACTCATTCTGGTTTCACCTTGATCGGACCAGAACCACGGCATCACTGAAATTGGTTTTAACGCATCGCTTCCATGCCCAAGATCGCTTAATAGGGTGCGCGCACCATAATTCGCAGTGTCAATCGCGGTTTGCCAGTGTTCAATTCTTAAAGGCGGGGCATCAAAAAGTGGATTGGCGAAACGAGCAACGTCACCCACGACGACGACCCCAGCATTGCCGCCGGCACGTAAATATTCGTCGCAGAGCACACCATTGGAGAGGTCCAGATTGTTGTCTGCCAGCCACTCTGTGTTTGGAATAGAACCAATAGTCTCGAGGACTAGGTCAGCATGCAATTTACGTCCGTCGGTAAGTACGACTTCTTGAACCTTACCTTCGCCTTGGAGTTCTGCTATCGAAACGCCCATGTGAAAGCGAACACCTTCTGCTTCGTGACGACGTTGAATTTCGGCACCAACCATTTTTCCAAGTGGAACTTGCATGGCTACTTCGTCCATAGCAACAACATCGACCTCGCAGCCAAGCTTTCTGGCAGTAGAAGCCACTTCACAACCGATGAAGCCAGCTCCGAGAATCACCAGCTTGAGGCCTGATTTCAGATTGTCTTTGAGATCGACTGCATCGTCAAGAGTCCTTAGGATTACACGTCCGTCCTGGGGCCCAGGCGCGTTCAGGCGGCGAGACTTAACTCCGGTTGCAATCACTAGGCCTTCATACGTTAGCGTCTCGCCATTCGAAAGTTCCACGCGCTTCTTATCTATGTTGAGCGAGGTAGCTGACACTCCCAATTTCCATTGGATGTCGGCTACAAGAGGACTGAGTTCGAATTCGAGATCCGATGGAGAATCCTCACCCCAAAGTAATTCTTTAGACAAAGGCGGCCGATTGTAGGGCATGTGATTTTCCGCAGAGATAACTACGATATCGCCAGCCCAGCCTTCGCTTCTTAGGCGTTCAGCGGCCCTAAGCCCACTCAGTGAGCCACCAATAATTAGTATCGACATGTTCTTCCTACCTAAATGTTTTCGACTACCGAGTTGGCCCAGGTCACTGCGAGTTCATCAGTCACCGACATATCAGAGGCATCATGACGACCAAATTCCCCAACGCGAGTGGCACCAAGTGCAGAAAGGGCCTCGTCGATAATTTCGCTACCTCGGCTGTAAGTCTTAAGGTATGCGGAATCTCCTCGACCAAACATGGCATATCGAAGACCGGCCAAGTCCGGCTTTTCGCTTAGCAGGGCCGCATGGAACGGTTGCGCACTGTATGGCAATTCGCCCTCACCGTAGGTTGAGCAAATCATTATGTAGAAAGCATCCTTATCCAGCGCATTCACATCTGTATCAGACATGTTCTGAATATGTGTTTCATGAAGCGCGGACAATGATTCGGCGATGTCTTCTGCAGTTAGTTCTCCGCCACCGGATTCAGTGCCGAATAAAATGTTGATTTTCATTGATAGTCCTTCAGTAGCTAAGTGATTCTTAAAAAATGTTCGGGTCGATGCTTTCAAGCCGGCCACCAATAAACCATTCGGTGACGTACAGCCTGCCATTGTGTTCGCAAATGCCATGGGGGCTATTGAACTCTCCAACAGACACTTCTGGCCTTATTGGTAGTCCTTGTGCGTCTGGGATGTTTGGCCACCTGACTTCTTCATGTGCTCGAGTTCTAGTTTTTTCTAGAGTTCGAATGAAGTCTCCCTCTAGCGAGAATGCAGCCACTCCGCCAAAAAGTTCAGTGACAAAAATTTGGTCGCCTGCTATAACAATCGATGAAGGGCTATCTAGGGACTCGTAACCAAATGCCTTCACGAAGTTGCCAGATTCACTTAACACAACAATTCTGTGATTCGCGCGATCCGCTACCAATAGATTGAAGGCTTCACCATCCCGCAAAATGGTTATCCCATGTGGGCAATCAAATTTTGTGCCTGAATCTTTGCCATCCACCGAGAACAGGTACTCACCTTGGGCAGAATATTTATGTATCAAACTTGTGGCATAACCATCTGCCACCCATATTTCTGAGGTGCCTCCGAGAGAGTCATCAATGGCAATTGAAGTCGGGCTCCAGGCAATTCCCTCGTAGGCCTCAATTTTTGGCTGTGCGAGTTCTAGATGGATCTTGCCAGTATTCGAATCGACAATGGCTGCCCGACCTAGGCCTTGATGACCTTCGTAATCTGATGTTTCGGGATTGAAGTACATGCGGTGACCCGGATCTGCAATGGCCAATTCTGCTCCCTGTGAGCACAACTGAATTGCGTGATGTTCCGTGAACTCGGTCTTGATGACCTGAGTTTCACCATTTGGATGTATTGCAATCAGTGCATTTCCCTCTGGATGTGCGCAATAAATCACGCCGTTCTCATTTACTGCGATTCCTGAATGCATCCAACCTTTGCCTTTCGGCAAACGATTGGTGAGGTCCTGCCAACCGGCAATTTCTGACGTAGACGCCATTTTTACGCAACGTTAAATCGAATAGGCACGTTTTTCCAAACGTACATATTTGGTGAGCTTGGATAGAACGTTGCTGGCTCTGAGAGTTCATACTCTCCTAGCAAGGGGAGAACTTCTTCGAGAACAATTGACGCCTCAAGCCGTGCAAGAGGAGCACCTAGACAGCGGTGCAATCCTTCACCAAAGCCAAAGTGGCGGAACTTGCCACGCGAAATGTCAAACTTGTCAGGATTTTCAAACTGTCGATCATCGCGGTTAGCTGCACCGGTAACTAATACAACGCGGCTGCCAGCAGGAATTGTTGTTCCGTGCAACTCAACATCACGTATTGCTGTTCTAGCAGTTTCCTGTAGCGGAGAAGACCAGCGCAAGGTTTCTTCGATAGCGTCGGAGACGCGACTTGGGTCTGCCAAAACGAGCGCACGTTGATCGGGATTTTCTCCCAGCAGTTTAAAGACTGAACCGATTAGGCCTGCAGTAGATTCGACTCCGCCTAAAAACAAGAGAGTTAGAAGTCCTAGAACTTCGGAGTCTTCGGTTACTTCGCCTTGAACAAATGGTTTCCCCTCAATTTCTGCGTTCACAATGTGAGTGAGCAGGTCATCACTTGGGTTTTTTCGGCGATCTTCAATTAGCTCCTTGAAGTAATCTCGGATGTTTGCGGCTGCTGCCTTTGAAATAGGGGTGAGTTCTGGGCTGTTTGGCTCTCGGTGTTTGAGTTGATGAGTCCACTTCTCTAGTTGGGCAAATTTCTCATCATGCACAGACGGCAATCCAAGGAGATTAAAGAAGACATCGAATGGAAGTGGCCACGCCAACTCCTGAGCGATGTCCACTGCGCCTTTATCTTTCCACTGGTCCACGAGGTCACGCACGGCCTGACGTATAGGGTGTGAACGCTTAGCAACGGCTGCCGGCTGGAAGAAAGGTTGGACAATTCTACGAACTTGATCATGACGAGGGTTGTCCATGTAAGCAAAGTTGCCAGCATTTGTTTGCTCGCCAGTAGCATCGATATCCATGCCTTCAAAGTTTCTGAAGGTGTCAGAGTCTAGAGCCGCCATAGCAACATCGTCGAATCTCGTTAGCGCATACCAACCCCATTCTTTACTGTGATAAACGGGCTGCTCATTACGCATCCAAGAGTATGTGCCCCAAGGGTCATTTGTGTAGAAAGTTGGGTCAAAAGGGTTGTATTCAGAGACTACTTTGTCGTTTTTCATACCTAATCCTTAAAAACTAGAGCGCTCTAGTCGAGCAGTTAAAAAAATACAAGGTAGCTCCTGCTTTGTCAAACAATTCGATAATTAATCTTGAAATTTGCCGGTGCTTCGCCGAATGACGAGCGTAGGTTCAAGGATTATGGCTTCATATTCCCGTTCAGGGTTCTCGATGCGAGCCAATATTCTTTCAAAAGCCAACTTGGCAAGCTGCTCTGGTTCTTGCCGCACAGAAGTCAGGGGTATCTCCGAGCGCGCTGCAGCTTCTGAGTCATCCCAGCCGATTAAAGAGATGTCATTTGGCACAGACAAACCAGCGTAGGCAAAGTGGGTAGAAGCTGCGACAGCAACGTCGTCGTTGTACGCAATTATTGCGGTTGGGCGAGTTGCAAGTTGCAGCAAGTAGTCCGCAGCCTTTTGACCGTCTATGGAGTCCTCACCGCCTGCAATTACTTGAATGAAATTCGTTAGCCCAGCGGCTTTCATGGCCTTTTTATAGCTTTTGGTGCGAGCGGTAGCAATCAAACCAGAGCCGCCGTCAATGTGTGCAATCGATTTATGCCCAAGCCCGGTTAGATGTTCGACGGCTAGATTCATGCCCGAATCATAAGAAGTTTGAATGCTATCCACCGTCGGCTCGGTTACTTGCCAACCCACAACGGCGATGGGGAGTTGACCTGCAAAAATTGGCTTTGCCTTCGCTGGACCAAGCATGATCAAGCCAGCAAGCCTAAAGTCCAGAAGGCCTGAAACGGCTTTAGTCTCATTTCTTGCAGACGTGACAGCGCTCAACACCAACGAGTATCCATGTTTATCCGCCGCTGCATAGAGCCCGTCAAGTAGCTTCAGATGAAAACTTCCTGCTACTCCAAAAACAACACCGAGAATTCTCGAATCTGTGCTCGCAAGTGCTCGCGCGCGAATGTCCGGGCGGTAGCCCAACTCCTTTGCCTTCGCCATTACAAGTTCGCGAGTTTTTTCTGAGGCGCCTGGTGCATTTCGCATAACAATAGAAATGAGAGCGCGAGAGAATCCCGTGGCCTCGGCAACGTCTTCAAGTGTGACTGTTGTTTTTATCTTTGTCATTGCAATTGAGATTTTATATTTGATTCACTAACGCCAGCGAGCAGCTAGGTAATCTGCCTTAACGCGGCGAATAGTGCCCGAACGCGAACGCAGAATGATGCTGTCGGTGGTCAGGTATTGACCGTTCTTCTGAACGCCATCAAGCAGCAGGCCGTC
>JBEEOK010000065.1:0-3943 GCA_041191645.1 Actinomycetota bacterium
GTCCTCAACCAGCAAAAGCACAAACCCCTCGCCCAGGTGAATAGCCCGGGCGTTAACCCAAAGAGTAGTTTTGCCAAGTTCTGAAACCAGAGCCAGATCACGACCGCGAGCCTTTGAAGGCTTCTTGACGGTTCTGGCTTTATCAACCAAAGCCACCAATTTTGGGTGAGATAGCTCTTCACCACGAACTAGGCCAAGTGAAAATGCCGTCTTTGTGGCACGAACGATTTTGCCATCGATGTCTAGAACCAAACCAGCCGAAGCAAGAGCGTTTAGCGGTCTAGAGATGCCTTCGAGCACTAGCTCGGAACGCTGTTGGACCTCTTTGGTTCGAAAGGTCGTCCAGCACACAATTCCTACAGAAAACGCGCCAACTAGGAAAGCAGTCAAGACCGATCCCCAAAATTCTGCGCTGTAGTTCATAAAGTTAACACTAGGTTATGGGCGGGTGCCGCCTGCCAGCAATAGCCCCTGACGGGCCGGTATTCTTGGGGTGTTAAGAAAGTGTTTTATCTTTGTTTACCTAGCACTGAAAGCCTCTAAAAGTCACTGAGTTAACCTAGTGACCAAACACCAGCAATGGAAGGTATTAGCTATGCGTGAAGTGTTCCAGATGGAACTGCAAGAGGTTCAAACTCGTCTTGTAGATATTGCCGAGACAGTCACCAGCGTGATTGAGAGCGCCACCAAGGCGTTCAACAACTCAGATGCTCGCCTGGCCGAGCAGGCAATCGCTTTGGCCGAAGCCAACGAAAGCAAGGCACTAGACCTCGATGAGCTAGTTATCAAGATTTTGGCTCGCCAGTCGCCGGTAGCTCGCGACCTTCGTATTCTGGTTTCCGCCCTTCGCATCTCAGCCTCACTGGAGCGCATGGGTGCTCTTGCTGGCCACATTGCAGCCATTGCAAAGTACCGTTTTCCAGGGTCTGCAGTTCCGGCTCCGCTAGTTTCAACATTCGCCGAGATGGGCAAGCTAGATGTTGAGCTGGCGCGCAAGGTTACCGATCTTTTGCGCAACACCAGCGTTGACCAAGCCCGCGCGATTCAAGCCCAAGACCAGCGCGTTGACGAGCTGCACCGCCACGTATTTGATGTGGTTTTGGCCGACGACTGGAAGGAGAATGCCATGTTCACCGTTGATGTGACTTTGGCTAGCCGCTACCACGAGCGTTTTGCCGACCACGTAGTTGACATCTCGAGCAAGGTTTCCTACCTAACCACCGGCGAGTGGCATGAGGTAGTCGAGTAAATCAAAGAATAAAAAAGGCCTCCCGCACAGGGAGGCCTTTTTTATTGACTTATTACTTCTTGTTGCCCTGTGCTGCCACAGCAGCGGCGCCAGCGGCCGCAGCCTCTGGGTCAAGGTATTCGCCACCCTTGACTACTGGCTTGAAATTCTCGTCTAGGTGGTAAACCAATGGAATACCGGTTGGAATGTTTAGCTCAGCGATGCCCTCGTCAGAGAGGTCATCAAGGTGCTTGACCAGTGCGCGAAGCGAGTTGCCGTGTGCGGTAACCAAGACGGTCTTGCCAGCCTTAAGTGATGGCTGAATGTCTGAAAGCCAGAATGGCAACATGCGCTCAAGAACATCCTTCAAGCACTCGGTCTTCGGGATCTTGTCGCCAAGGTCTGCGTAGCGTTCGTCATGTGCCTGTGAGTACTGGTCGTTGTCATCAATTGGCGGTGGTGGCACATCAAAGCTGCGGCGCCAGGTCTGGAACATCTCAGGGCCGTATTCAGCCAAGGTCTGAGCCTTGTCCTTGCCCTGAAGCGCGCCGTAGTGACGCTCGTTTAGGCGCCAGTCGCGCTGAACGTCAATCCAGCTGCGGTCAGCTGCGTTGAGTGCAATGTGGGCGGTGTTGATGGCACGCTTTAGACGTGAGGTGTAAAGCAAGTCTGGCTTTAGACCAGACTCAGCTAGAAGTTCACCGGCGCGCTTTGCCTCTTCGCGACCCTGGTCGCTTAGGTCAACGTCTACCCAACCGGTAAACAAGTTCTTTTGGTTCCAGTCGCTGTTTCCGTGACGTAGAAGAATCAATGTGTATTTGGCAGTCATGTCACCAAGTTTAGTGTTTGCAAAGCCTCGGCTATGTTTGTACCCGTGGCAATCAAGAAGCCGATCGGCACTATTACTAGGGGAACAACTAACCCCAATCGGTTGCGCCGCATTGATCGCTACATAGCGGCCCTGCCAATCCTCAGAAGCACCACCGCCCCGGTCGTGGTTGACCTAGGTTTTGGCGCCAGCCCCATAACAGCGATTGAGCTGCTGCAACGCCTGAGCCAAGTGAACCCAGAAACTCATGTGGTGGGCATAGAGATAGATCGCGAAAGAGTTGAGCGCGGCCTGGCTGTTGCCACTGCCAACTTGCACTTTACCCATGGTGGCTTCGAGACGCCTTTGCCGCATTCAATCGGGGCTAAAGCAGATGTCATTCGGGCATTCAACGTCTTGCGCCAATACAGTGAAGCCGAGGTCGCCGACGCCTGGGCCATGATGCTTTCTAGACTGAACCCAAACGGCGTTCTAGTAGAGGGCACCTGCGACGAGATTGGACGCCTGGCGTCTTGGATCACACTTGGTGTAGACGGACCAAAAACTTTCACAATTTCACTACGTTTGCAGGAGCTTGAGGCTCCAAGCAAAGTTGCCGAGCGCTTGCCTAAAGCGCTAATTCACCACAACCTGCCCGGCGAGAAGATCCATGATTTTTTGAGTGCACTAGACATGGCCTGGCAAACCAATGCGGGCCTGAGCACGTTTAGCCCCTCGCAAAGGTGGTTGGCCACCTGCCAACAACTTGAGCGTCAAGGCTGGCCTATTAGCAACGATAAAAAGCGACGCCGCCTGGGAGAACTAACCGTGGATTGGTCTGCGGTAGCTCCAAACTAGGAGCTTACCTAAACCTCAGGTAACTCTTTTCGGGCATCGTCTTCGGCCATGCCACTGGCACAAAGCAAGTCAATCAGCAGAGGGCGCAAGAGCAGCAAAACGCTGGCCTCACGCAATTGGTCGGCTATGCCAAATTTCTTTGGATCAAGCTGGTGAATAATTTCGAGAAACATTTTGCGTGATTCATCGAGCGCGTCTGGACCGTCAAGCCCCTTTGCCAGCACGGCCGTGGCCGCTGAAATTTGCTCAAATAAGTCGGCAAGGTAAGGGCGCGGTTTACCGTCACGAATCAGAAAATCCACTCGGCGAACAACCACGCGCAAATTACGGGTTGCCAAATCCATTCCTCGCATCAAACGCATTTGATCGGTGAGTTCACCCCGGTGCCTGCGCATAAACGGTGAGATTCGTGACACCGAGGCAGCGCTGTCTAGACTCATGCGCCAGTTGTCGACCAGCGGCTGAGACCGCCTGACCCTGACCAAAGCGGCATCGACTACTTGGACATCTGCGCTCTTAACTGCAAATTTCAAAGCGTCAACTGCATCGAGAAAGACGGCAAAAAGTTTTGTGGCATCTTTTGATGCCATGCCAATTGGATCACGCGGAATAAATGCAGTGAACACCAGCGCGATGACACCACCGATCAGGCCATCAAGACTGCGAATAAATGCCCCACCATCCGGCTCGGGCATGATCTGCACGAGCATGGCCTGAATGCCAACGGTGAGTGAGAACGCTGCGGTGCCCGAAAGAAATCGAGCCGAGACTAGTGCGACCAGCAAGACCACACCCACTTGCCAGGCTCCACGGCCCAGTACCAGCAAGAACACTTCACTTAGCGCAATGCCAACAACCATACCCAAAGCGGTTTCAAAAACCCGCCTCAGCCTTGCGTCGCGAGTGAATCCAAGAGCTGCGATAGTCACCGTCACCGCAAAGATAGGGTTTTTATGCCCGAGCAAGAAATAGGCAAAGCTATAAGCCGTCGTGGCTGCCACAACAATCTGCAAAATTGGCGGCAAGGACTCAATCACCCGTTGCACAGA